>JBDSEA010000236.1:0-6766 GCA_039920305.1 Chitinophagales bacterium | reverse complement strand
CAGGCAAAAAAAGAATTCCCAAAGATTGATTTTTCAAAATCCATGATGGTAGGTGATTCAATGAGCGACATGGAATTCGGGAAGAAGGCAGGAATGAAAACGGTAATGATTTCTCATGGGAAGGCAGTTGAGAAAAATAACATGATTGATTTTATTACGAATGATTTGCCAGAGTTTGCAGAACAAATTATCAGGGAAATTTAGTTCGAAAAAGAATCAGCAAAAGCAAGCATATTGAAAATTATTTTTTCTTTTCTAAAGAAGCTGTTTGGAAATAAATCCGATATTAGTTTACCCTTCGCCAGGCTCAACATGACCCGCTCTAAGATCACCTATTAATTAGTTAAAGCCGGTTATGACATATTTGCCATTGGCAAGCCTATCTTTTTAAGTTGACCTGTTTTACAAATGGCAGGCATGTAATCCTTTCCGGAACATTTCATTATTGGAGTGAAACTGAATTGTACTTGTATAGACCCACCGGGGGATGGGATGGTAAGTGGATCAGTATCCTGCCAATCCTGTCGCATTGGATAATGAACAGGGTACTAAAAATTCATTTCTCATTATTGATCCTAACTATACTTTCAGGCTTAAGGTTTCAGTATTGCAAAATCAGTTTACCTCACAGGTGATTTTAACAACTGGGCGCCGGAAACAATGCTCATGAAGCAGTTGGGAAATGAATGGATCTTTAGTGTGCATCTTTCGCCGGGTAAGCACAAATATAAATATGTAGTTGACGGTAACTGGATAACGGATCCGTATAATAAATTATGGGAACAGAATGAGTATGATACAGGTAACTCTGTGGTATGGATTTCAGAATAGACTTAAGCAGCCCGTCTTTGACCGATTACAAGCATTGTTTCAGCACCCAGAACCCGTCCAAAATGTGAAAGACCACTGGGGATTTCAATATAATCACCTGCTTTGTGCATGGTCTTTTTTCCGTCAATATTCATCTCACATTCACCTGAACATACAAAAAGATATTCATCTTTGGATGTATGTACTTCTTCTGGTACAAAATCACCATTTTTCCCCCATACGGCATAAGTATAATATTCTTTTGTTCCGGGTAGTTCGAGAAAATAGATTCCACTGAACCGGCTGGGTGGATTAATATGTTGTGCCGCTAAATAATCCAGCCATTGCTTCGGGGTAGATTCAGCCGTCAATAGGGGTGGAAGATTAGAGGAATATGAATCCAGGGTGTCCATAATTTTATTTCTCAGCCCTGGCCTGTTATACATCATTGCTTCAGATGCTGCGTAATTACCAAGGACCTCATTAACAGCTTTTATTTCATTGAGTACATTTTCTTCGCTCAAGGCTAATTTTTCAACAAGCTTTTTCTCCACGTCACTTGCAATGCCAAGGACATATAGCTCGATAATTCCTGACTCGATTAATTGTCTTGCGTTCATTGATGTTCCTGTAACCTTACTAACCTACGAAATATTTTAATGAATGGTTCCTCCGGAAATTTTCCTTAAAAATAATCAGATCCTCAGTTCTCATGGATTGTTTCAGCTTCAGTTTTCAACATATTAACACTGCTTGATTTTACCTATACTGAATCGCTAACTTTGTAAAAACAAATTTCATGCGATTAGTCAGTCTTGAAATAAAAGGCTTCAAAAGCTTCCCTGAAAAAACTACCATTAATTTCAATGATGCCATTACCGGTGTTGTAGGACCTAACGGTTGCGGCAAATCAAATATTGTAGACGCTATCCGATGGGTGCTTGGTGAACAGAAGACCACGATGCTTCGTTCGGAAAAAATGGAAAACATCATTTTCAATGGAACCAAACAGCGTAAAGCTTCTTCACTTGCCGAAGTTGCTCTTACATTCGACAATGATCGCAATTTACTTCCAATCGAATATCATACACTAACAATTTCACGCCACTACTTTAGAAATGGCGACAGTGAATACAAGCTCAACGGCATTACATGCCGTCTTAAGGATATAACCTCCCTTTTCCTTGACACTGGTATCAGCAGTGATTCATATGCAATCATTGAGCTTGGAATGGTTGATGAAATATTGAATGATAAGGATCATTCACGCAGAAGATTATTTGAGCAGGCAGCAGGAATTTCAAAATATAAAGCGCGAAAGAAAGAAACTTTCAATAAGCTCGAAGCTACCCAGCTTGATTTAAATCGTGTCGATGATCTGCTTTTCGAAATTGAAAATAATTTGAAGGCGCTCGAAAGCCAGGCACGTAAAACCGAACGATATTATAAATTAAAGGAAGAATACCGGGCGCTTAGCATTGAGCTAGCCCTGTTCACACTTCAGGGATTTAAGAAATCTTTTGCTGAGATGCAGCAGCAACTCGAGCAGCAGGAAGATCAAAAGCTTAAAATTGAAGCTGAGTATTCAATGTTTCAGGCAGCAGCGGAGCAGGAAAAGACTGAGAACATCATGAAAGAAAAAAGAATGTTGTCAGCACAAAAAGAATTGAATGAATTTGTTGCGGAGATTAAGCAAAAGGAGCATTCTAAAAATATTCTTTCAGAGAATCTGAAATTTCAGAAAGACAGAAAGCAGGCGCTTGTATTACAAATAGCAAAGTCACAAAATGAAATTCAGGAGATTACTTCAGTAATTTCTTCGGTTTCATTGCAAAGGAATCAGGAAGCAACCGTTTTAAAAATGCAATCGGAGGAATTGAATAAAGCTAAAATTGCTCT
The DNA here is from genome assembly GCA_039920305.1 of Chitinophagales bacterium. Classification (GTDB taxonomy): domain Bacteria; phylum Bacteroidota; class Bacteroidia; order Chitinophagales; family UBA10324; genus DASRAJ01. Next base: position 4,057 of record JBDSEA010000236.1, on the reverse strand, counting down.
TGGTAATGACAGGATGGATCATGCCGGAATAAAATTGCGGCTGGAAGAACAGTCAGCATTTATGCGTGGTGTTGAAAAAGATCTTGCTGAAAGTGAAAAAAACCTGACAATTCTTGAGGTGCAGAAACAAAATCTGCAGCAGGAGTATGAGCGCAGCACCATAGATTACAACAACAGGAAGCAGGAGCATGAGCTGCTTAATGAAGAATTGAATTCGCTGCGAAGTGAAGAGCAGGTGAAAAAAAAGAATGTATTTGAGCTGACTCATGCAGGGGATAAACTGCAGGAACAGATAAATTCAGCAGAGGAAGAACTTGACACGGTGCGGGAAGAGTTACGCGCCATTCACCGGCATCTTGATGCCCGGCAGAATGAATTCAATCTTACACGGAGCTTTATTGATAACATGGAAGGGTTTCCGGAAAGCATTAAATTCCTGAGGCAGCATCCCGAGTGGGCAACTAATGCACCCCTTCTTTCGGATATCATATCCTGCCCGGCCGAATATCGGGTAGCAGTAGAAAATTTTCTTGATCCCTATCTTAATTACTACGTGGTTACTGATATGCAGGAGGCGATGAACGCAGTTAATTTATTAAGCAGCGCCATGAAGGGAAGGTCAAATTTTTTTGTGCTTAATGACTTTGAAGAAAAGCCGGCACCAAGCTTATTTCCCCCTCCCCGTTCTATTGTTGCGCTGGAAGTTGTAGAGGTTGATCCAAAATTCCGAAAGCTGGTAAACTACCTGCTATCCGGAGTGTTCATTTTGCAGGAAGAAAATGAAGCCGTAATACATCGTGTTTCAAATGACGTAACCCTGATAGCCAGAAGCGGGAAATTTATTCGCTCCAGATTCAGTGTTTCAGGCGGGCAGGTCGGTTCATTTGCTGGTAAGAGATTAGGGCGAGTAAAGAATCTGGAATCACTTGAATCAGAGATAAATCAGCAGCAAAATCACGCCATTCAATTACAGAACAGAGTTCAGAATCTCAACCAGCATTTAACGGATCTAAAAAATTCCTCCCATGATTTGGAACTGGAAAATGCACGTGAGGCGCATAATGAGGTAAAGAACAAAATTTCTACAGCACTTACGCGCATAGAAAGTATGAATGGCTTTTTCAGGAATTACCATGACCGGGAACAGCAGATAAATGATATCCTTGAATCCATTCAAGCTGAACAGCTGAATTTTCAAAACCACCATGCAATCCATTCGGACAAAAAAAACGGCTTCAGGCTATTGCTTGATGAATTGAATCATTCATTCGATAAAGCGGAGCAAAAACTGAATGCATCATCCAATCTGTTCAATGAGAATAATATTCAGTTTGTTCAGCAGCAAAACAAACTCGCATCGTTTGAGCGTGAACTGGATTTTAAAAATCAGCAACACCTGAGTACAATGCAACTTATTGAATCAAATCAAAATGAATTTAACAATGCTGTTAACGCAATTTCAGAACTTCAGGAAAAGCTTTCAGTAGCAGAAGCTGCAATTATACAGGATTATTCTTTTAAAGAGGAGAAAGAGAATATGGCAGGAGCAGCTGAGCATTTGTATCAGGATAGTCGCTTAAGGATCGCAGGACTTGAGGAGCAAATTCGTACACATACTAAGAGCAAAGACCACGTTGACAAAAGCCTTAATGAGGTCCGTGATAAAATAACCGGCTTGAAGATGCAGTTAAATTCTCTTCGTGATCGCCTCCAGATTGAGTTCAGGATTGATCTCGAAGGATTGATGGATCGTGAGCCTGATACTGAGTTAAACCCTGAAGAAGTGGAACAAAAAGCTGCGCGGAGTAAAAACCGTATTGAGACTTACGGAGAAATAAACCCGATGGCAATGGAGGCATTTAATGAAATGAAACAGCGTCATGATTTTATTTTTAATCAGAAAAATGATTTGATGAATGCGAAAGCATCATTACTTCAAACCATTGATGAAATTGAAAATACAGCAAGGGAAAAGTTTATGGAGGCTTTTAATGCGGTGAAGGAAAATTTTCAGAGTGTATTCAAAAGCTTATTTACAATTGATGATGAATGCGATCTCGTTCTTGAAAATTCAAATGATATTCTTGAATCAAAAATTCAGATCATTGCCAGGCCTAAGGGTAAGCGTCCACAGATTATTGATCAGTTGTCAGGGGGAGAAAAAACCCTTACTGCTATTTCACTTCTGTTCGCCTTATACATGTACAAACCGGCTCCATTTTGCATACTTGATGAGGTTGATGCACCGCTGGATGATGCAAACATTTCAAAATTCAACGGAATCATTCGTGACTTCTCCAGAAAATCACAATTCATTCTTGTTACCCATAACAAGCAAACGATGACCGCAGTGGATGTGATTTATGGAATTACCATGCAGGAAGAAGGTGTAAGCAGGGTTGTTCCTGTGGATTTCAGAAGCTTGAACTGAAAAAAATATAAATGTTTAAAAATTAATCAGTAATAAGCAATTGAATTTTTCAATTCATGATTGGGGAGTTGCTTAACCCGGAATTTCGGTTGATATTTGTCCCCGCTTGGAATCTACCGGATCAACATCAATGAGTGAGGAAGAACTCATAAGCCTTCTCTTCAAAAAGGACAAGCAAGCATTTAGTTACCTCTACGATAACTATTCCGCAGCATTGTATGGAGTGATCTTCAGGATCGTGCAGGATGAGAATACAGCTGCCGATGTAATGCAGGAAAGCTTTGTGAAAATATGGAGCCACTTTTCACATTATGATAAAACCAAGGGAAAGCTTTTCACATGGCTCGTAAATATTGCCCGGAATCTTGCCATTGATACGACCCGAAGCAAGGGTTTCAAGAATCAAAACAAAAACCTTGATGTTGAGAACATCGTAATTCATATTGATGCTCACAAAAGCACTTCTTTCAAACCGGAGCACATAGGTTTAAAGGCTTTGCTTGACAAGTTGCGACCTGAGCAGCGGACCATCATTGATCTTGCTTATTTCGGCGGTTACACTCAAATGGAAATTGCAGAGGCATTAAAAATTCCTTTGGGAACTGTAAAGACAAGAATGCGTATGGCAATCCTGGAACTGAGGAAAATTTTTTGAATTGAACAACCGTGAGTACATAGAATCGGGAATGCTGGAGCTTTACGCAACAGGACTTCTATCAATAGAAGAAATGCGCGATGCAGAGCTGAAGGCTTGCCAGTTTTCTGAAATAAAAACAGAACTTGAAAGCCTGCAGACCTTACTTGAACGGTATGCGATGAAGTATTCCATGATCTCCCCGGCAGGATTAAAGGAGCAAATCATGCAGCAAATGGAATCTTCAGCAACAGTTGCAGATTCAAAAGTAAAACCTATTGTACGCCCGATTTCATCAACTCAGGCACCTTCAATAAATTATCTGGCTGTTGCAAGCATGGCACTATTAGTTATTGCTGCCGGGTTTGCTATCCGGTTTGCGCTTCAGGCCGATCAATACAAGCAAAAAGTTAATCAATTAACCCAGGCCCAGGAATCTTCCCGGATTGCATTAAACGCAACCAGTCATAGTCTGGTAAATGCTCAGGAGCAACTCACTGCACTTACTGATCCGAATACTGAACGTATCACAATGCAGGGAACACCCAAATCTCCAGAAAGCATTGCAATGATTTACTGGAATAAAGAAACAAAAACTGTATATCTGGATGTTAAACGCCTGCCGGCTCAGCCGTCAGATAAGCAATATCAATTGTGGTATATAGATACTGCTAACAAACCGGTAAATGCCGGAATGTTTGATGTGAATTCTGACAATATGCTAAAAATGATTGATGCACCGGATGCACTCGCTTTTGCAGTAACACTAGAGCCGCGTGGTGGCAGCCCTAATCCCACCATGGATCAAATGTATGTAATTGGCAAAGTGCATTCTTAGTTACAGCCTCGTCCCTTTTATTTGCATTTTCATCGGGTTAAGCTTACTTCACACTTTGAATAAATTTATCTTCCTCTATTATGCAAAATTCATTCGTTGCAAGATCCTCTATCGATATAAAAGCCACTGCTGAAAAAAGTATGGGAGGCATTAA
>JBDSEA010000235.1:0-3840 GCA_039920305.1 Chitinophagales bacterium | reverse complement strand
TTTACAATGGAGATATGTATTGTGCAAAAAGTAATGCAGTATTAAAATTCCAGGATACTTCATGGATATTGGTCGGAAGTTGCACGGGGGATGCACACTGCCTGAAAGTATTTGACGGTAAACTGATTGCAGGTGGAGAATTTAGTAAAATTAACAGCACTACGGTTCATTATATTGCACAGTATGATGGCAGCACCTGGTCATCCATAGGTAATGGGTTTACAGGTCTGGACCATGATGTGGAATGTTTAGCGGTTTACAATGGGCAATTAATTGCAGGAGGTTTTTTTGAAACCGAATTTGGCGACACCACCCAACTAAACAACATTGCACGCTGGGATGGCAGCAAGTGGCAGCCGCTGGCGGGAGGCATACCAGATGGGAATGTAGAAACTATGGATACGTTTCAAGGAGAACTTTATGCGAGTGGTGTTTATATGCAATATGCTGATACCGTTGCCTGCAACAAGATTGCCCGATGGAATGGAACTACATGGCAAGCTGTAGGAACAAATGAAGGTGTCCAATCCAATGAGCTGCATACGTACAAGGACAGGCTTTATTCAACTGGCTCAATGACACAGAATGGTTCAACATTCACCGTTGGATATTGGGATGACATAAAGTGGAACGATATCAGCGGAGACACCATTGGATATAGTACTTATTCGCTCGACTTCCTTCACGATACTCTATACCTCGGCGGTTTAGGAATTTTCCCATATAATGGCGACTTCGTCGGCACTGCCATGCTTGATCTTAACACTATTTCTACTTCAAATGATGCAGTCAAGGAAACGACCGCCATAAAATTGTTTCCTAATCCCACAAATGATGTTTTTAAAATCAGTTGCGATCAGGGACAAGGTAAGCAGCTTATCTTGTTCAACAGCACCGGGAGAATGATATTTGAAAAACAAGTGACGTGCGGTGATCGGGTAAATGTAAGTGAGCTGCCGGATGGGATTTATTTTGTGAAAATTCGGTCTGCATCAAATAACTGGAATGGAAAAATTATAATCTCAAGATGAACTACTCTTCATTCTTTCTTCCTGACCTGAGCATTGCGCCCACATCTCCTATTCCCGTCACTTTCGGCATACCGGTAAATTTGGAAGTAACTGCTTACGGCGGCAATGGTTTTCCGGAAGACTATTTCTTCTGGCAGCCGCCTACCTATCTTGATATGATCAATGGGGGAGAAGTAACTGCTACTCCTCTAACTGATATTACATATACGGTTACTGCAATGACCACCACCGACAATGACCTCGGCTGCTGCAGCACACTCGAAGTAGAACTGGAGATTGTACCCATTGAACTCGGTTGTGCCTGCGATGTGGATGCCACGCACTGTGATGGCTGCCAGGGCTTGATGCCTGCCGATCTTCCTGCAGGAGCGACTTATTACTTTAAGCAGCTCAATACACTTCACTGCGGGCAATCCTCAATATTGAAATCCTTCCCCCAGGGATTTACTTAATAGAAGTGCGGAATGAACAAGGCATAATGGTTCAAAAATTTGTTAAGCAATGAACTTGAAGTACCATTTGTATAAGATAATAACCGGGATAAATTTCTGTTATAGCCCTTTCATTTTTGAAACCAAGGCTTTAAATCCCTCATCCTGCTGCAAGGTGACAAGAGCGGGTTCACCTAATAGCCGGGACGCATCATTCATCCCAAGATCAGCCGCTTTCTGTAATGATTGAATCGCCGCGTCATTCTTTCCCTGCTTGGCAAACAGGCAGGCTTCCAGAAAAGGCTGATCAGAATTTTTTGGATCAGCGAGCTTGTAGATCGCAAGCATCTTTTCTGCCACCGGAAAATTATTTTGCTGAATGGAATTGTTGGAGATGGAAAACCCCGCCAGTGAGATGAAGCCAATCAACCGCTGATACATCGGCTTCTGCCGTGCATCGCTTATTGCATTCATGCGGGCGATTTCTTTCTCCCACCAGTCCTGATCTTTCGATTGAAAATCATCAATGTATTGTTGCTTGAGCGTTGATTCCTCCTTCAGGATTTGCTGCTTATCACTCAGTTGCTTTTGAAAAGAAGGCTTTTTACGGATTTTATCTGCCTGTGTTTTATACTCATCAACATCCGTTATCCCGTTGAGAAAATAGATCATCTTTTCCTGCAATGATTCATCCTTCAGCGCATCTGCCGTTTGATGAGGTGAATGGTTATCCTCAGCAATAAACTGTCGCGCCTTTGAGCTGCCGGAAAGTTGGTGGGAGCGGCTGCGGTTGAAGGTGATCCAGTAAAAAGCATCGCGAAAGGTGGCGCTATCGGGCCACTCGTGCTTTCCGTTCCACTCGATCAGGAAATGAGGATATGAGGAGTTTTGTAAAGACTGATCAAAGGCAACCACATCACTGTAATTCATATCATTTATTCCGGCGAAGCCAAGCAGAGAAAAAATCCCCGAAGCGTTTTGAAGCGGCATTGCAGCCCCGCAATAAATAACAGAGGTAACATTTTGATTCTGAGTAGCCGATGAAAGCGCGACCCTCGCACCTCCGGAAAACCCTGCAATGGTAATTCCCTTCTCGACAGAAAGCCGGGAGATGCCATCCGTGATTAAATCATTCACAATTTCATTGGATTGCTCGAAGGTCAATCCATTCCTGGAATCATTCGATCCCATAAGCACCACTTCGAATTCTTCTGCGAGGTGAGAATACCTGGTCACAGCAAAATTCCCTGCGCCATGAGGATCAAAGAAAATAACCAATGGAAATTTTTTTGAGGTATCGTAAGAAGCAGGAAGGTAAAGAGCAAATGAATGCGCGGGATTTGTCTTGCAATAAACTTTGGGATGCACTTTAGCAACCTCAAAAGCTTCTTTTTGAATTTCAGTTTGATTCAGTTTTTTATCAACAATTCCTGCTGATTCTGTGTGGTGGGTACCGGTGGAAGGTGGCTGGCAGGAAAATTCAGCTACCCAAGAAATTAAAAGCAGCCAGCGAAACAGTGAAAGAGAAAACATGAATGAAACAAAATTATTCAGGGAATCTCAGACTATTGTTACAGAATCGTTCCCGTCCAGCTGCAGAGGAAAAGAATAGTGTTAATGGTTTAAGTTATTGGTCAATCTCGGCTTCTAATCTGCTCAAAGACCAACCTTTAGATAAAAGAATAGTTAATCCTGCTCATCACTCCTTTTATTCATCACTGCTTCATCTGGTATCGCTAAGTATTTGCTCATAATCTTATTTATTTTCAGGATCAATAGATAATTATTGGTTTATACAATCGGCTGGAGCTTGCCCACATCTATTATTGTGATGAAACTGATGAATGTGAAATACTTACAAATATTGAGGTAGTTGAAACGAAAGAAAAATTTGAGATTGAAAATTTCGAGAGGCTGAGGACACTGACCGATAGAAGTAATGGAAATGTGACCATTTGTAAATATCAAATTATTATTAACATCAATGATAGACAAGTGCGTGGATAGGGTTGCACAAGTCTGCTGAGCCCTGATTTCTGTTAGGACTTGCACCAAGAGGGTGGAAAGGCCACGCCACTTGAGTGCACAGCCTGATGATTTCCCTGGAACGAATAAATATTTTCTAAAACGAAACCTTTACAAATTCATCTCGTAGGAATCTTAAAGTACGTTTAATATAATATCTCATGCTACTATTTCTCCTTAGCATCGTTCCTGGCAGCGGGTTCTCTCATAACCAAATCTCGCTAAGTAATTTTTTTCTATTATATTGTTTGCTTTGCAGTTATTCATTGCTTCCCTTATTCAATCTCTCAACGGTACTTCCACTCCTTTCCCATGCCGGGCGGGTCAAGTACCGTATAAAAACGCAGGCTCTG
>JBDSEA010000234.1:0-4067 GCA_039920305.1 Chitinophagales bacterium | reverse complement strand
TTTTCTTCAAAGTGAAGCGTGATTTCATTCACCTCTTGTTTGGTAAGGATACCGCCGAAACCGAGTTACGCCTGTAGTTTTTCCATCTATTTCTGTTTCACAATTCCTAACTTCAGGACACTTTCTGCACAGGATAACACGGCTTCTTCAGGCGCGAGGGGCTTCCATCCCAGATCCCTTACCGCCTTAGAATGATCGAGCTTCCGCTCTGCACCAAGGTCAATTAAAATTGGCTTTAACGTGGGTTCAAAGTTAGAGAAGATCCGCACCATCCAGTCCGGAAGCTTGCGGGATGGTATTTTCATTTTTGGATAGGCCTTCTTCAAAATACCGGAAACATCACTAAAGCTGAGGAAGCCAGCAGAACCAATGTAACGTTGATTGGCTGCCTCGGGTTTTTCCATGGCAAGAATCAGCAACGCTGCGACAGACCTTACATCCACGGTATCAAACCCGATTCGCGGCAGGGCAGGCATGCTGCCATCCATCATCTTGATAACCGCATTGGCTGAGGCGCTGAAATCTTCTTCGAGGAGCGGACCCAAAATAAGTCCGGGACAAACCACCGCTATTTCCAGTCCTGTTTGATTATTCTTTACAAATTCCCAGGCAGCTTTTTCTGCAATGGTTTTGCTTTTATAATAAGGCGCCATATCATCTTTGTGGTTCTCATCTGTCCAGTCCGTTTCATTAAACAATCCCCTTCGCATTTTAAGTGACTTTCCATATTGTATCGCGGCGCTTGACCCGGTAATCACCACCCGCTTCACCTTGCCGGCAGCTGCGGCGGAAAGAATGTTCATGTTGCCGTTGAGGGCTGGTTTGATCAGTTCGTCTTCATTCTTAGGCATTGTTTTCGGGAAGGGTGATGCAATGTGCTGGACATAATCAACACCATCCATCAGGCCTATCCATACTGCGGCATCCTGGATATCTGCTACGGCAAAGTTCAGATTGCCTGTTGCATCAGTATGCTTTGCAATAATGTCCTTAATGGAGTCAGCTCTTTTCATATCCCGTAATGTGCCCGTTACCTGGTAGCCTTTTTCGAGCAGCTGGATGGCTGTATGCGAACCTAAAAAACCCGTGATACCTGTTAATAGTACTTTCTTGTCATTTGTCATGAGTAATTATTTTTTTGAATGGCAAAGGTCGGGTTAGCAAACGAAGGCTGAGTTACCAAATGGTAATAAATGCAGACCTTATTGATTCAGAGGAATACCGGTACCTATATTGCTTCAACCACACTGAAAAGCTCCACCTCTATCTCCTTGCCGCGAAGTGTAACGATATCCATTCTTTCAAACTGAAAGCCATTCATGTGCTTGAGCCTGTTCATGATTATCCATGGTATGGTGATCAATATTGCATAAGTCAAAAGTCATTCTTAGTTTCTAGAACTTTCTTCTGTTAGCGGCTTCGCCGCTTTTTCTTGGAGTATCTTTTTTATCAAAACAATCTGCCCCAAATGGTAATGTACATGCTCAATAATTCCTAAAATATTCCTGTGGTAATTTCCATATTTTTCATTGGAAAAAGTATCCCAGAGCTTACTTTCAGGCAACTGTTCAATCAAGCCGGCAAATGTTTCAGCATCCGTCCAGAACCTGCCGAGCAATTTTTCCCAGTCCTCCTGCGATTGGATGGCCGGATAGTCAAAACTATATTTATCCCTGGTATCGAGTGGTCCTCCCTGGAAAACCTTCAAGACCGCGCTTACATAGTAATTCATATGGTAAACAAGGTCGGCTATGGTATTAAAAGAATAAACTTTTGCAGTGGCTTGTTGCCAGGTTGCGCCTGCAAGATGTTCTTTAAGGCAGGAATTAGTCCAGTTTCCTCCAAAGTAAACTTCTCGAAAGTGCCTTGCCATTTGTCCTGGTATATCCATATCCCGGTTTTTATGTTGCTGCTGCCCTGCTGGTCTTCTGAACGAAAAAAAGAAAGGAGAGGATAAATTAATTATTTGCCGTTGATATAACCAAATAAAGACATGAGCACAGCAACCAAATTGCTTAACTGATGGTTTTCCGCAGATCAATTCAAAATTGAAACCCGTTCATGACTGTTTTACTAATTGCACTTCACAACTGATGCTTACATCCTCGCCCACCAATATGCCCCCTGCCTCAAGTGCAGTATTCCAGTTCAATCCCCAGTCTTTACGGTTAATTTTTCCGTTAACCGTGAAGGCAGCTTTGTGATTTCCCCAGGGATCTTTCATGACGCCGCCAAATTCCACATCTAATTTTATCTTCTTTGTAATTCCCTTGATGGTGAGGTTTCCAAACAAAGTATAACTGCCATCATTATCTACTTTCTCATAAGAATCACCGGTAAAAGTTATCTGCTTGTGATTTTCAGCATCAAAAAATTCCTCACTTTTTAAGTGTTCGTCCCGCTTTGCATCTCGTGTGTCAATTGATGCAGGATTCAGAAAGAAGTCAATCTCTGAGGTCATGAAATCCTCGCCCGTTGTGTAAATGCTGGCGTCAAATTCTTTGAACACGCCTTTTACGTTGGTAATCATGAGGTGCTTTACTTTGAAGGCAATTTCACTGTGTGCAGGGTCAATGCCCCATTTTGTTTTTGCTGTTGTTTCTGTGGTTTCCATTTTAACTTATTTAAATGATCAATTGACTTTTATATTCTTCTATCCGGTCACTTCTCAACTTTGCAGGGCTAAGTAATGGTATAACCCTTGAGCCGCTCAGGCTATAGAACTGCATAAGCTGCTCGTGGCTTAGGGCTGCAGTATCCATTTGAAAAGTAACTCTCGAAATACCGCCAAGTGCATTGCTATGGTGGACAATTTTTTCGGCTACCTCTTCAGGGCTGCCTTCAGTATGGAACCTTTATGACCCATTTCATCCGCAAAGCGCTCCCTGGTCATCGGTCTCCAACCTGCGCTTGAATGCAATTTAAGCTTATACAGAGTGGCGTTCGCGCACTAAAGTAATAAAACTCAACCGCACGCAAACCCTGCCCAATATTCTCTATGGCATTCGCGCGCGAGTTGGGGGGCTTTTGTTTCCTGAGGTATACTATAATAGAATATTTCAATGCTATCTGAATGCCGATTCTTCCGGGAAACTTATTAGGGAGCTTATGTTTTTTATTGCGTCTCTCACTCTCTGTGAAATTCAAGCATCGAAGGGTAAAAATGATATTACCATGTTCACTATTAGGAATACCTTTTTATAATATTGTGTGTTAATTGCTAACTGAATTCATTTTTAAGATACTCCGCAAATGAAAAGCTTCACTACCATTACCGACTGCAGTCATGTATCCTTTGCGGATATTGGAATAAATCGCTTTTTCAAATCGCTTCTTCGTGATGAGCGTGACATCACCTTTATTTATCTTACCCTTAGAATAACGCTCATCATTATTCCGCTCGCAGTTTTACTTTATCTTCCCTTTATTCACGGTTGGGTATGGTGGCTTATAACTTCCCTTTATTTGTATTACAACAATTATATCAAGAGTCCATTCGGATTAATGGCCCATTGCACAAGTCACAGGCCGTGGTTCAAAAAGGAGTATGGCTTCCTCAACAACTATCTGCCTTGGGTGCTGGGGCCATTCTTCGGACAATCACCTGAAACCTATTACAGCCATCACATTGCAATGCACCATCCTGAAAATAATTTAGAAGAGGATGTCAGCTCTACCATGCATTATCAGCGCGATTCCTTCAGCGATTTTGTCCGCTACTGGCTGAACTTTTTTTTCTTCGGTCTTTTCCAGCTCTCCTCCTACCTGATCAGGAGGAACAAGAAAAAATTCTTCTACCGTGCCTTCATCGGTGAGCTATTGTTTTTTGCCCTGTCCATTGCACTCTGCTTTGTCAATTGGCAGGCAACCCTTGTTGTGTTCATCATCCCCTTCTTTGCCTCACGCGTGGTAATGATGCTCGGCAACTGGGTGCAGCACGCATTTGTGAATGTCCAGGAGCCCGGCAACGAATACCAGAACAGCGTCACCTGTATTAATACCATCTTCAACCGCCGCTGCTGGAATGATGGCTATCATGCGAGCCACCACCTGCGCTCGGCCATGCA
>JBDSEA010000233.1:0-31240 GCA_039920305.1 Chitinophagales bacterium | reverse complement strand
CATCTGCACCTGCATTTTTTTCTACCCCCAGTATTTTATAGTAGTCAATGAATTCCATATCTAATATGAATGGTCAGTCATCATTTTTTGATTCAATAAAAAAGTTACAATAAAATTCATGCCCCGGCTATCTGATATTTTCCGTTACACAAAAATAATTTTTGAATTGATTCAGAAGGAATCGCCTGCTGAATACGAATGACTAAGAAGCGTTTGGAAATTAATAGAAACCTGAACATTCAATGTTTCGACAGGCTCAACCTGAACCCCACAGAGGTCACCCTGAACTTGTCGAAGGGTTGAATCCAAAACAGTTTCTGAGAATAATTTTGGTTTGAATAAAAAATTATCTCCTGAATCTTTCAAACTTACGTTCAATTTTCTGCGGCATCTGCCCGATCTTTAGTACAATCGCTCTATTCTCTCAAAAAAAGTATTTTAGCAGCAACAATCTGAAGTATGGATATGGTTGTAAAAGAAGATGGTGGATTCAAATATATAGAAGAGGGAGATGGGGAAGTGTTGCTATTACTTCACGGGTTATTTGGCGCACTCAGCAACTTTAAATCCATTGTAGAAGAATTCAGAACGCACTGCAAAGTTGTAATTCCGCTGCTACCTCTATATGAAATGCCTTTTCTGGAATGCTCGGTGAAAGGATTGGTCAGGCATGTAAAGCGCTTCGTGGAATACAAGCGCTTTACCTCCATGATCGTGCTCGGCAATTCACTTGGAGGTCATGTGGCGCAGTTGTATGCACTTGAAGATTTGAAAAAGATTAAGGCACTTGTTCTCACCGGCAGTTCCGGATTATTTGAAAACAGCTTGGGTGGAAGCTTTCCAAAACGTGGTGACTATGAATACATAAGGGCAAAAACAGAGTATACATTTTATAATCCTGCCACAGCAACAAAAAGCCTTGTTGATGAAGTATATGACATCTGCAACAACCGCAATAAAGCCATGCGTGTAATCGCGATGGCACGCTCTGCGATGAAGGAAAACCTTGGGCCTGTATTACACAAACTTACCATGCCTGTATTGCTGATCTGGGGACGGGAAGACAGGATAACTCCGCCATTTGTTAGCGAAGAATTTCATAAGCTTATACCAAACTCTGAGCTTGTTATGCTCGATCATTGTGGTCATGCTCCTATGATGGAGAAACCCGGGGAATTCAACATAATCCTCGAGGAATTTCTTCAAAAGTTAAATGTCACTGCCGAACGATGAAAGCATTTGATCTTATCTCGCGCAATATACCTTCGTTGCAAAGCTCAAATACAGGAGCAACTGCATTACGGATAATGAGCGAATTACATGTTCGTCACCTTCCGGTTGTAAACGAAAATCTGCTGATCGGATTAATTTCGGAAGAAGATATTCTTAACAATCATGGTGTGGAAGAAGCTATTGGAAACCTGCCGCTTAGCCTGGTTCGTCCGTTCATAAAAGATCATCAGCATCTTTTCGAAGTTTTGAAAATGATGACTGAATTTAACCTCACCCTGATACCCGTTCTTGACCGTGAAGAAAATTTTATTGGCATTATCAGCCGCGAAGATGTGCTCGGGTTCTTTGCTTCGGAAACTGATATTCTGGAGCCCGGTGGAATCATTGTGCTCGAAGTGAATGTAAAGGATTATTCACTTTCAGATATTGCCCGCATAATTGAGCAGCATCATGCAAAAGTTCTATGCACGTTTGCAAAAACCCGCGAAGATTCCAATAAGATGGAACTTACCATAAAGCTGAATCAAACTGATGTACAGCCGGTAATTGCCTCACTCAACCGCTATGACTATTTAGTGAAGGAGACATTTACAGAGCCTGAATATTTTGAGAATATGAAGGAGCGATATGATGCCCTTATGAATTATTTGAATATTTAAAAAAGATATCACCGGAATATGAATTGAATTTACGGCTCATGTTTCCCCCCCTCTTAATTAGGCAAGGCATTTGTTTCTCTGGCTTCTTGCATCACTGTAATTCTGAATATACCTTCAGAATGCGATTTGCTTTTAAGCGTGCTCCTTACCACAAATTCGTTGAAAATTTTTTATATCCTTGAAAAAAATCCCCCATACCGGTGCAAACAAGCGGTATGCTGCAATTGCAATCTTAATCTGCACAATCTGTTTTCTTTCAGCCAGATTTTCCTTTGCCCAAACCCGTCATGGAGATTTCAGGAGGGATTCGCTTGATACCAGTTTTATTATAGTTGATCATATCGTGATTGAAGGTAACAAGCGAACCCGTAATCAAACTATTTTACGTGAGCTTACATTCACTTCCGGGGACACCCTGCCCGCAGATGATTTAATGAACCAACTTGAATTAAGCCGCAACCATGTGATGAATACGGGATTATTTCACGAGGTGATCATGAATATAGAAAAATGGAACCACGACACGGTGGACATTTCAGTAACAGTAAAGGAAAGGTGGTATGTTTTGCCTCTTCCCGCTGCTAATTTGTATGACCGCAGCTTTAATGTATGGTGGGTAGAGCATGATCATGATCTGCGCTGGCTACAGGCAGGAATTCGGTTTTACCAAAAAAATCTTTCGGGACGAAATGATCAATTCCAGGCTACTGCACTCTTCGGCTATCAGCGCAGGCTGGAAGCTACTTACTCGCTCCCCTATTTTGACCGTGTTCAAAAACACGGCATCAGTGTTTCAGCGTCGTATGTACAATCACGAAGCCTCACCTACAGGATTGACAGCAATAAGGAATTGATTTATGCTGATGTAAACTCTTTTCAGCGTTCGGTTTTTCAAACCGGGGTTAATCTTTTTTTCAAGCCCGGTCTTAATTACCGGTATACGCTGACTGCGGGTTATAAAAACTCTGAAATAGCTGATACCATTGCTGCTTTGAACCCTGATTATTTTCTGGGTGGAAGAACGAAGCAGCAATTCCTATATGCAAGAGTGTCGTTCACAAGGGATTTCCGTGATATCGTGTCGTACCCGCTACAGGGAAATTTCCTGGATGTTTCTCTTTCCAAGCTTGGCTTCGGTATATTTGGAACCGTAGACCTTTGGGAGGCAACCACTGCATTCAGTCAATATGTTCAGCTTCGGCCAAAATGGTATCTGGCAAGCATCAATAAAGTTAAAGTTTCTTTCCCTACTACCCAGCCCTATAACCTTCAGCGCGGACTGGGTTACGGAAATGATTACGTAGCAGGATACGAATATTTCGCAATTGACGGACAAAGCTGGGGGTTTACCAAGCTGGATTTAAAAAACCGGATCGTGAATTTTCATTTGAAATCATCTCCTAAAAATCCTTTCTTAAAAGGAGCCAGGATTCCTTTCGTACTGTATGCAAAAATTTATCTTGATGCGGGCTATGTTTCAAATGCCCATGCTTTTGATTACAATACCCTGGATAATCAGCTTCTGGTTGGTGGCGGAGCAGGCATAGATCTGGTATTGCTTTATGATACAACCTTCCGTTTCGAGTATTCAATCAATAAGCTGGGTGAAAGAGGATTATTCTTTCACACAAGCACCTATTTTTGATTTCTTAAAATTGCAGAGCCCAGTTACATTTTGCTCCACCCATGTGAGAATCATTGCTAACTTTCCCGTATCCTTTCTAAAAAACGAACTGATAATGAAAAAACTTCTTCCCTCGGGTAATCAATGGATGATCATCTTTCTTTTTCTTTTTACAAAGATGAATGCTCAAACACTCTATTACAATGATCAATTTGAGGGCGGTGTAACCTGCGGGGGCTATTCACCTGAGTACAGTACCGGGGGAACAGGCACTATTACTATTTCAATTGCTGCCGGCAGCTCCATCCACAAAGCATATCTTCTTGCCGGCAGGCACGGAAATGCTGCAGACCTAAATGTAAAACTGAATGGGAATATCCTGACGTTCAATAGTGCCAATCAGGCGAGCTTAACTTTTCAATCACCAAACTATGGAGGTAATTCCGCAGTGCATGCGATTGATGTGACAGGAATTGTTGATTCTTCTGTTAACACCTACACGCTGATGGTTTCAAACCAGGGCGGTCCAAATGACCGGTACAATGATTTTTACCTTTATGTGGCGTATGACAACCCTGCACTCCCCACTATTAGCACAGCAATTTTTCTTAACCAGTATGACCTTACGGATGCAGTAACATGGACACTTCCTTTGCCATATGCCTGGGATACCACCTTTGATGCTGCCATCAGTTTATTTGCAGGCTATGCTTGCAGTAATGGTGATGGTGAGTCAGTAAGCGTGGATGGAACTTATCTGGGTGATTATTACGGTCCTGAATCGAATTCAGGAAATTGCGGAGGCCCTCTTGGGAATTTTTATTACGAGAATGGTACGCTTACCGGATTAGGAGATGATGACGCTGATCAGGTGATGAGCGGACCCGATGTAATCAGTAATGCAAGCGCAATTGTGACCAATGGAAACATGAGCAGTTCCATCATTTTCGACAGCCAGAGCGGAGTGGCTGATAATGCCATCTGGGCAGTGATAATTGCTAATGGCGGCGGATGCCCGCTTACAATTGCACATCCTGATACAACGATTTGCGCGGGAAACAGTGTTCAACTTACAGCCATTGGAGGTACCAGTTTTGCATGGACACCGGCAACGGGTTTATCCGATTCTTCCATAGCCAATCCGGTTGCAACGCCCGACTCTACTACTACCTATATTGTATCAGCTTCAGATTCTAATGGTTGCTTTTCAAGTGATTCAGTTTTGATTGTGGTTCAGCCTGCAGGATATGCAGGCGCGGATGCAACAGTATGTAAAAGTGACTCCGCACAACTCTCAGCATTCGGGGGAATAAGCTATAGCTGGCAACCAGTAACAGGACTTTCCAATCCAAATATTCCAGATCCTCTCTGTTATATTTCTGCAACCACCACTTATACGGTAACCATCATAAGTGCTAATGGCTGTGTTACTACTGATGAATTGGTGGTAAATGTTGTACTAACGGTAATGGCCCCCACCATAACATTAAACGGATATATTTTAACCTGCAGCCCTGAAGTTTCTTATCAATGGAAGCTAAACTCAGTGGATATTCCGGGAGCCACAAATCAAACTTACACCATTACCACCGGGGGATTTTATTCCTGCGCAGTGGTGACATACAGTGGTTGTCCAACGGAATCCGCCTTATTTTATGCAGCACCGGTTGGAATTGCTGAACCTGATATTGAACATGTCTGGGAAATCTATCCAAACCCCGCAACGGATTATCTTTTCATTTATACTACGGAATACCCGGCTGAAATCACAATCATAAACATACTGGGACAAGAGGTGATTGCATCCCGGATCTGGATGGATGGACTGATCCGGATTGTTGTAAGTCAATTAACGGAAGGATCTTATTACGTAAAATTGAAAACAAACAATGGCTGTTTTATTAAGAAATGGCTAAAGAAATGAACTATACCTGATTTATGATTTTTAAACTCTCATAATTAAGCTGTATTGACAACTTACTGCGTTATTACAATAAGAAAGAATAAAAATTGATAGTTCGAACCGCAATGAACATTGCATTGTACTGCCGAAGCATCAGGCCAGCAGATATTCAGGTACTGCAAAAAATTCTGGATGTGCTTGCTTCAAAAAACATCGGTGTATTTATCTACAAGCCTTTCTTTGAAAGCATCTGGAAGGAAATCCGAACCCGATCCGGGGTTGCAACATTTTCTTCACACGAAGAGATAAAAGACAGGGTTGATTACATGTTTTCACTTGGCGGGGATGGAACCTTACTTGATACCCTAACCTTCATTCGAAATAAAAATATACCTGTCATTGGGATTAACATAGGCAGATTGGGATTTCTTGCCACTATCGGGAAGGATGAAATTGAGCCGGCAATTGATGCTATTGAGAGGGCATCCTTTGTTCTCGACAAAAGAACTTTACTTGAGCTGGAGTCTAACATTCCACTTTTTAATGGAGTGAATTATGCCTTAAATGACGTTACCATACATAAGAAAGATACATCAGCCATGATTATCATTCATACGTACATCAATGGCGAATTTCTGAACAGCTACTTCGCTGACGGATTGATTGTAGCTACCCCTACCGGATCAACCGGTTATTCTTTAAGCTGCGGAGGGCCCATTGTAATCCCGACCTCTGAAAATTTCGTGATCACTCCCATTGCACCGCACAATCTGAACGTGCGTCCGATTGTTGTATCTGACTCGAGCGTGATCTCATTTGAAATTGAAGGCCGACATGAGAATTTTTTCTGCACACTTGATTCACGTACTGAGCCCATTGATACCTCCTTTCAATTAGCAGTGAAGAAAAGCAGCTTCACGATGAACCTGGTCCGGTTTAGTGGCCATCACTTCCTGGAAACGCTGCGCAATAAATTGATGTGGGGCGCGGATATAAGGAAATAATTAAGTACCGGAGATTTATGATTTCATGCTGGATAAAATTTACCCGGCATTTACCAGTCTGTATTTATGTGTTAACAGTTGCCGGCACCATCACTTTTATCTATTTTCGCGGTAATAATTCACCAGCACACCCGTTTATCGAAGCAACCTTACACGATTAGCACCACAATCGCTTTCGCTTTGAAAACATTAATTTTTATTCTTGGTTTATTGCTTTATGGAATTGAATCCTGTTATGCCCAGCGTTACGATTTCGGTATAACAGCTGCGGGAGCCAATTACTTTGGAGATCTCAATACCCGAACAAGCTTTCGTTTCACCAATCCCGCCGCAGGCGGATTCGCCAGGATGAATTTTGATGATCGAATTGCCGTTCGCCTTAACATCAATGCAGCTCATGTGTGGGCTGATGATGCATATTCATCCAGTTATTATGAGAGAACCAGGAATCTCGGGTTTTCGTCCGGTATACTGGAAATCAGCACCCAGGCAGAATTCAACTTCCTTCCATTTTCCAATTATTCCACCAATACCGCAACGCAGAAGCAACGATACACACCGTACGTATGTGCAGGCCTTGGTGTATTTCATTTTCAACCGACAGCAGTTTATAACGGTGATAAGGTCAGGCTCCAGCCCGTTGGTACCGAGGGACAGGGTTACCCTGAATATCCGGATCTTAAAAGATATCATCGAACAAGTTCAGCAATTATACTTGGCGGAGGAATTAAATTCAGGCTGCTGAAAAATTTTGGGATGCAGGCAGAAGCAGCCATTAGAAAAACTTCCACCGATTATCTGGATGATGTCAGCAACGTATATGCAGATCCGGTAATCCTGTTTCACGAGGGTGGTCAACAGGCAGCTTTTCTGGGTGATCCGTCGGTTGAAATCACAGGCGAACCGGTTGGTACAGCAGGAAAGATGCGTGGTGATAATGACAGGAATGACGATTACCTGATTTTCGGCATAAGCTTCATCTATACGTTAAAGCCATATAAATGCCCGTTTCAGTAATAATTTATTTGCAAAAAACAATTGCATGATCAGTATAGGATGCATGACCTTAGCGAGTGAGGTTCAGCCTGTCGAAATATTCGGGAACTCAATTATTTAAACCCAAAACTTTCAAATTAACTTGCACTGTTTTTTAATCATGCCTGCAGCCGGAAACATAGATAAAAGCAAATTACCGGTCCATATTGCCATCATCATGGATGGTAATGGAAGATGGGCAAGCCAGCAGGGAGAAGCCCGCACATTCGGTCACCGAAGTGCGGTTTCAGCGGTACGCGAAGCAACTGAAGGGTGTGCTGAACTGGGAATTTCTTACCTGACATTATACGCCTTTTCAACTGAGAACTGGGCCCGCCCAAAGGAAGAAATTGATGCATTGATGGAACTAATGGTAGATACTATTCATGGAGAATTAGAAACACTCATGAAGAATAATATTCGCTTAAAGACCATTGGCGATACCGGTCAGTTACCCGATAGTTGCTATAATGAATTGAATGAGGCTATCGTTCAAACACGAAACAACACCGGTCTTACGTTAATCATTGCACTTAATTACAGCTCGCGCCGGGAAATTACAGAAGCAATGAAAAAAATTGTCAATCATGTGGCGTCCGGGGATATAAATCCGGATGAACTGAATGAAAAATCAATTTCTTCCTATCTTGAAACTCATGAATTTCCTGATCCTGAGTTAATGATTCGTACAAGCGGGGAGCAGCGGCTGAGTAACTATTTGCTATGGCAGCTCGCCTATGCTGAGTTATACTTTACACCTGTATTATGGCCGGACTTTACGAGGCATGATCTTAATGCAGCAATTGCTGAATATCAAAAACGCGAACGCCGCTTCGGTAAAACAAGCGAGCAATTAAAAGTATCATGAAAAGCTTTCTTTCCCTGCTGCTCTTTTCGCTTTTTTTTCTGTTGAGGAATTCTTCTGCCCAGAATTTTTATCCCTCCTATGATTCTTTGGTTATTGATTACTCGAGGCCGGCCGAGTATGCAATTGGTGGAATCACCATTAGCGGCACTCAATATCTTGATAAAGACATTCTGATTGCCATTTCAGGGATTAAAACCGGCGACCGTATTGATATCCCGGGACAGGAGCTTACCAAGGCGATACAAAATTTATGGAAGCAGGGCTTGTTTGCCAATGTCAGAATTTATGTGGACAGTGTAAAAGGAGATAAAATATTTCTTGCCTATGTCCTTGATGAGCGGCCCCGACTATCCGGATTTACTTTTAAAGGAACAAAGAAGGCAGAGGAAGATGAAATCCGTACCAGGATCGCGCTAAACCGCGGAAAGGTCCTTACAGATAATATTAAGATAAATACCGTAAATACCATTCAAGGTTATTACACTGAAAAAGGCTATCTTAACACTAAAGTATCAGTAAGTGAAGTCAAGGACACTACGCAGCAAAACAGCATGCTTTATTACATCTATGTTGACCGGGGTAATCGGATCAAGATTGACGAGATTACTTTCACGGGTAACAATACAGTGAGCGATGCAAAGCTTCACCGGTTGCTGAAAAAAACCAAGGAGAACACCTGGTACCCCTGGTCCATCTTTACCCTTTCACGCTATAAGAAGAAAGAATATGAGGGAGATAAATCGAACATCATTACCTATTATGCTTCCAAGGGCTATCGCGATGCCCGCATTCTTTCTGATTCCATATATAAAAATGAAGAAGGAAATCTAAATATCGCAATCAATCTTACCGAGGGCAACAAGTATTATTTCCGTGACATCAACTGGACCGGCAACACCAAATATTCCGATGCCAAGCTGGATTCGGCATTACGAATCAAGAAGGGTGATGTATATAATGAAGTATATCTTCAGCAGAGATTAAATGGTGATCAGAAAGGTGATGATGTTGGATCTCTGTATATGAATGATGGCTATTTATTTTTCCAGGTAACACCGGTAGAGATAAATGTTGAAAATGATTCAATTGACCTGGAAATACGGTTACATGAAGGTGCACAAGCCATCATCAATCGTGTAAACATAGTGGGTAATTCAAAAACCCATGAGCATGTTGTCCGCAGGGTAATCAGGACTTTACCGGGGAGTAAATTCAGCCGGGCTGATGTGATCCGGTCACAGCGGGAAATTGCCACACTCGGGTTCTTTGATCCGGAAAAACTGGACATCAGAACAGATCCGCATCCGGAATCCGGCTCTGTGGATCTTACTTACGTCGTAGAGGAAAAACCGTCTGATCAGGTGGAGCTTTCAGCGGGCTGGGGTGGAAAAGGAACCGGTGTGATCGGTTCACTTGGTGTTAAGTTCAATAACTTTTCGGCGAAAGGAATCTTAGATAGATCATCCTGGACACCCTTGCCATCAGGTGACGGGCAAACATTATCCCTTCGCTTTCAATCGACCGGCAGAAGATATCAATCGTTCAATGTAAGTTTTACCGAGCCGTGGCTCGGGGGGCATAAACCAAATTCTTTAAGTGTTGGTGTATTCGCTTCCAAGTTCACCAACAATCTGGAAAAAGCTGATCCTAACTTCGGCAAGCTGAATACAACCGGCGGCAGCATCGGTATTGGAAAGCAGCTCAAGTGGCCTGATGATTATTTCACTCTGATATCATCGGTTAACGTGACCAACTATAGTCTTCATAACTACACTACCAACTTCTTTATTACAGAAGGAAATGCGCTCAGTATTAGCCTGAAAGAAACTTTTGGAAGAAACTCCGAGGGCCCTGATTATATCTTCCCTAAATGGGGTTCAAACTTTTATTTCAGTATTGCGCTCACCCCACCCTATTCTCTCTTCAGCGATAAAAATTATGATTCTCTCCCGGCAGCTGAGAAGTATAAGCTCGTGGAATTTCATAAAGAACGCTTCCTTGCAGAATGGTATGCAAATACCTTCGGTAAATTTGTTCTCCGCCTGGCTGCAAAAGGGGGCTATCTTGGTTATTATAATGCTCTCATCGGATTGCCCCCGTTTGAGCGGTTTCAATTGGGGGGTGACGGGTTATCGCAGAGTTTTTCATTATATGGAATTGATTTCATTGCCCAGCGTGGATATGATGTATACACCGATCCCCCTGCATCTATTTTTAATAAGTATACGATTGAATTGCGATATCCCTTTTCTACCAATCCAAGTGCATTCGTATATGGAACTATTTGGGGAGAGGCAGGAAATGCATGGTACTCCATTAAGGAATATGATCCATTCAATCTCAAGCGGGCAGCAGGCGTTGGACTACGTGTTTTTCTTCCAATATTTGGTACTGTGGGATTTGACTACGGATGGGGATTTGATAATCCGAATGTAAGCACCTTTAATGATTTTATAAAGCAGGGAAAATTCAATATTGTGCTCGGATTTGAACCGGAATAATCTGGCTGAATTGTTGAAATGCACGATTGCGGAATTTCAGGTATAATGATATTGTCAATAAGAAAATTAATCAGTCATTGAAAATCAAAAAACTCATGAAAAATATTTTTGTTCTTTTAATCATAGGCGCACTGTCTTTTTCAGCCCATGCCCAGAAAGTTGCCTATGTAGATATTGATTATGTTCTAAAAAATGTACCCGATTACAATGATGCTCAAAAGCAGCTGGACGGAATTGCTGCAGCATGGCAAAAAGAGGTGGATCAGAAATATGCAGAAATTGATAAGTTGTATAAGCAATATCAGGCAGAACAGGTATTGCTCACTGAAGAATTGAAGCAACAGCGGCAGAAAGAAATTCAGGATAAGGAGAAAGCAGCAAAAGATATGCAGAAGCAGCGTTTTGGATATCAGGGTGATCTATTCAGTAAGAGGCAGGAGCTTGTACAACCGGTTCAGGATAAAGTTTACGATGCAATTCAAAAAATTGCCACAACCAAATCTTATGATTTTGTTCTTGATAAATCCAGCGGCAGTGTAGTATTATATTCAAATACCAAGCTTAACATCAGTGACCAGGTGCTTCAATCCATGGGCATTACCCCGAAAACACAAAAATCAGAACCTGCAAATCAGGGGAGCAATACCAAACAAAGTGGTGAAAGTGAGGGTGTGGAAGACAAAGCGGTACCTGCCGGTAATGATAAACAGCCCTCTACTGATCCCAGGCAACAACCATCAAAGCCGGACGGTCAACCCAAGTAATTGTTAATTTATCGCGGGTATTCTGAATCAAAAAAATTACTTTTGCCCTCTTTAAAAATCCTCGGTAGGGGTCCAATATAACTTCACTCTAAAAAACGAATTTACTAAATGAAATTTCTCTCGAATCTGGTAATGTTGCTTCTTTTATTTTCATCATTTTCAACCCTGGCTCAATCAAACAAGTTAGGTCACATTAACTCCACAGAGCTGTTGCAGTTGATGCCGGAAATCAAACTGGCAGACTCCACACTGCAGGGTTATCAGAAACAAATTCAAGATCAGTTCCAAACCATGCAAACAGAAGGGCAGCAGAAATATGACGAGTTCCAAAAAAATGCTCCCACCATGCCGGATGCAGTGAAGGAAGTGAAACAACAGGAATTGCAGGATCTGCAGAACCGGATTGCTCAATTTCAGCAAACCGCACAGGATAAATTTCAGACAAAGAAGGAAGAATTGTATTCACCAATACTCAAAAAAGCAGAGGATGCAATCAAGCAGGTGGCAAAAGAAAATAACTATTCATATGTTTTTGATATGGGAACCGGCGCGGTAATTTATGCGCAGGACTCTGATGATCTTATGCCATTGGTAAAGAAAAAGCTTGGGCTGAAATAACTTACAAACTGCGAATTGAATTATAATCCTATAGGCATATTTGATAGTGGCATTGGCGGCTTAACAGTCGCCAATGCTGTTTGTAACGCCTTACCAAATGAAGAGATCATTTACTTTGGTGATACCGCTCATCTGCCCTACGGTGATAAATCGGCGCAGTCAATACAGCACTATGCGGTTAAAATCGCAGATTTTCTGCTTGAAAAAAATTGCAAGCTTATTCTCATTGCATGTAATACTGCATCTGCCGCGGCTTATGATACGGTAACCAGTCATGTAAAAGAAAAAGTGCCTGTGCTCAATGTGATTGATCCGGTGATTCAGGCAGTATCCGCAGATAAATTATTGCATAAGATTGGAATTATTGGCACTAAAGGGACCATAAAATCAGAGGTGTATGAGCATAAATTGAAAGCACTGCGTCCGGATCTTGAAGTTGTTACTCTTGCTACCGCGCTGCTTGCCTCTATGATCGAAGCTGGCTTTTATAACAATAGCGTTTCGCAGGCTGTAATCAATAACTATCTTCAATACCCTGATTTCAGCGACGTGCAGGCAATGATTCTTGCATGTACTCACTATCCGCTTATTCAGAGGGAAGTCTCCTCCTACTTTAATGGACGGGTAAAAATTTTTGATTCAACAGATGTAGTTTCTGAGATGGTTCGCAAAGAACTGGAGCAAAGGGATTTGTTAAATGACCGGAAAAGAAATTCTCATCATTTTTTTGTTTCAGATTACACCGAATCATTTGAGCAAACAACAAGGATTTTTTTTAAACAGGAGATTCACCTGGAATATTCACCTGTGTGGGAATAAGATTTTGCATTTAAATGATTGACACAGAAACTGCCCGCGAGAAATTTCTTTCATTTCCTGAAGTAACAGAACAAGATCACTTCGGGAAACCTTCCTATAGAATCAAGAAGAAAATTTTTGCAACCCTCTGGCTTGAGGACAAAAGAGCGATGGTAAAACTCTCACCGGATCTCCAGATGGATTTTTGTGACAAGGATCCAGCTGCCTTTATCCCTGTACCGGGTGGCTGGGGAAGGCAAGGTGCCACCTTTATTGAATTACAGGAAGTAAGCATGGAATCATTTATACAGGCGATAACTGCTGCCTGGTGCAGGATAGCTCCAAAAGCATTGCTGAATAAATTCAGGCAGGAAAACACAAAAAAAGAGTGACAGTTTATTTTATTGTTCAAGGAGATACTTCACTCTTTCTTTTAAAAATGAATTGCCTGATTGTAATTTAAAGCCGGTATATGCTTCAGCACGTTTCAATGACCGCACCAGATCAAATTGCTTTTGAGATTCAGAATAGCAAATTTTTTTCTTCATTAAGAATTCAGCAAGATATTCCTGTTCTGTTTGCCCTCGTGTAGGAATCAAGACCGCCTTGCTGCCTGTTGCCGCTAAATCCATGATGGTGCTGTATCCGCTTCGGGCTATAATTATTTCAGAGGAAAGAAAAGCAAGATTCAATTCCTTTGCCGTCATGTAGTCGATCTTCAGAAAATTACTTTTCACAAACACCCGTTTATTGCTTTCGGGAATTCCGCGCACCATTTGAATTTTCAAATCGAGACAGACCGCTTGTTGGGTTATCAGCTCTTCAAATTTGGTCCGCTGATTTTCAGGACCTGAAATCACAATCAGCAAATCATATTGCTTGCTTTTCTTCCCGTAATGAAATCGTGAGAGGGATCCCATGAAGCATGCATTTTGCGGAAGTGGAAACTGGTGCGAAAGATTTCCAGATAAGCTTTTTCCGGGATCATTATCATCAGGAATCCAGCATTCAGAAAATCGCCCGATAATTTTTTTATTGAGCCTGTAGAAATATTTTTCCAGCCACCAGAATGCAGTAGGTAATTGAATGCAGGTTTGGTGGGTAATGAATACAGAATCAATTTTTCCGGAGTACAGGCCATACCGATTGTCGCTGATGATTGCATCAATATTTTCTTTTTCTATTAATCGTTTTAGCCATTTCCTTTCATTGTAAAAAGTTAAAAATAAACCTGGCAGCTGCAGAACAATCTGAAATAATGCATTCAGATTCCACCAATACCGGATACTACATCCTGCAAGCTTATACCATTTAAGCTGAGGAAATTCTTTTCGAATTAATTGCAATGCTCCTCCATCTGCGGCTATCAATACCTCTGCATCCTGCGCAATCAACTCATGAATTACAGGCACACAACGGGATGCATGGCCTAAACCCCAGTTCAATGGAGCGACAAGGATTTTTTTTCTGTTCTGCAAAAATTTATTGGATGTAATTTTGTTTCATCTGTTACATTTTAATGAATACCATCTGCATTGAATCGGTGTTTCAGTTATCGAAACAGCAGGTATTTAAATCCGGCTAAAGCTATTGCAATTCTGAACCAAGAAGGAAATTATAGCATGAGTATTAAATATAAAATCTTCGTTCGAAGATCACTTATCACATGTGTTGTTATTGGTTTGCTTTTTACGTTGACCGGTTGCTTCATCTTCAAAAAGAAGTGCCAAACATGTCCTGCTTTCTCCCGGGAGGGTTTTCCTCCGCCTGATTCGGGACAGGTTGCAGCTTCAGATTATTTCCTGAGCCCTCCCTATTAGATTAAGCTCATATCCATCCTTAACAAGTAGTAATATTGCACTTAGAATCATTCTAAATAACTTGAATCGCTCTATTCTTCCATTAAGCCTAATGAAAGCAGGAGAACGTGGTGTGATCACCGAATTGATGAAGGGTGACTTATCATTGAAGCTGATGGAGATGGGATTTCTTCCCGGCGAAACAGTTTTCATAGATAAAATTGCGCCACTCGGTGACCCTATCTCCGTGAAGATTGGAACCTATCTTTTGAGTTTGCGAAAAGAGGAAGCAAGTTCAGTAATGGTTCAGCTTTAACTCCAAAGGATTTGATGGGAAATTATTGCAGATAACATAGTGTGAAAAAGCCTGTTAAGATTGCGTTAGTGGGAAACCCGAACAGCGGAAAATCATCGCTGTTCAATGCCATGACCGGCTTACGCTCCCGGGTTGGAAATTTCGCAGGGGTAACGGTAGATAAAAAGACAGGATTCCTTCCCCTTGCCAAAGATCTGGTTGCTGAAGTCATTGACTTACCGGGCACATATTCTCTTTACCCGCGCCGTATTGATGAGTTCATTACGTTTGATGTGCTGCTCAATTTGGATAATGATTCCCATCCTGATCTGATCATTATCGTTGCTGATTCGTCTAACCTCAAACGTAACCTTCTATTCTGCTCTCAAATCATCGATCTGAAAATTCCCACAGTGATTGCGCTGAATATGACGGACGTAGCACGCAAAAATGGATTGGCAATTGACACAAGCAAGCTTGCATCATCGTTTGGGGTAAAAGTGATCCCGGTGAATGCACGCGAGGGGAAAGGACTTGCTGAACTAAAGCGCGCAATTCAAACTTCCATACCTGCACCGAAGGAGAATTTCATTGACATACATTCATTGTGTCCGGAAGTTATTGAAGAGGTGAAGGTGATTACCGGAACACAAAGTGATTACGCTGCCTTCCAGATTGCCTGCCATTACATAAATATTTTTTGCTTTAATGTGGATCAAAAAGGAAGGATCAAAAATATACTCGAAAAATATCAGTTTACTGCTTCAAAATTTCAAGGAGAAGAAATTGTAAAGCGCTATGAAAAGATCAATCCGATTTTAGCTGAAAGCACTTCACAGGACAGGAGCAGGCAGCAGGCTCTCGATCAAACAGCAAAGATTGACCGTTTGCTGCTTCATCCTGTATTCGGTTATGTCATTTTTCTGCTCGTCTTTTATTTTGTATTCCAGGCAATCTTCTCATGGGCGCAATATCCAATGGATGCGATTGATACTGCGTTCAGCTACATGAGAAATAAATTGCATCATCAGCTGCCTTCCAATCTTATCACCAACCTTTTAACTGATGGAGTCTTAGCCGGCATCGGCGGCATCGTGATCTTCATTCCGCAGATCATGCTTCTGTTTGGGTTCGTTGCAATACTTGAAGATACCGGCTATATGACGCGGGTAAGCTTCCTCATGGACCGGATTATGCGAAGAGTGGGCTTGAGCGGAAAGTCAACCATGCCTCTCGTAAGCGGCATGGCATGCGCTGTTCCCGCCATCATGAGCACGCGCGGAATTGAAAACTGGAAAGACAGGATTATTACAATTATGGTAACCCCGCTCATGAGCTGCTCTGCCCGGTTGCCAGTTTACACCCTTCTGATTGGTTTTCTTGTCCCTGATGAAAAATTATTCGGCATCATGAACCTGAAAGGTCTGGTAATGCTCGGAATGTACCTTCTGGGGTGGGTAATGGCATTCATTGCGGCGTGGGTAATGAAAATTTTTATCAGGCTCCGGGAGAAAAGTTATTACCTTATGGAGTTACCAATCTACCGGCTGCCGCGCTGGAAGAATGCGGGCGTTACGATGATTGAGAAAGCAAAAGTTTTTGTGTTCGATGCAGGAAAAGTAATCATCGTAATCTCCATCATTCTATGGTTCCTCGCGTCATTTGGTCCAGGGGAAGAGATGAGAAAGGTTGAATTAAAACATTCAAACCTGAAATCGCAGATGTCAGAAACCTTGCAGGCATCAGGCAACTGGCAGAGTGATATGGATTCAAAGCTCCAGTCAGAAAAGCTTGAGGCATCATTTGCCGGACATATCGGTAAATTTATAGAGCCTGCAATACGCCCGCTTGGTTTTGACTGGAAGATCGGAATTGCCCTCATCACTGCATTTGCAGCGCGTGAAGTTTTTGTAGGAACCATGGCAACCATTTATAGCGTTGGGTCTGATAACAGCTCTAATTTCGAAGCCATCCGCAAACAGATGAAAAATGAGATTGATCCGCGCACCGGCAGGAAAGTCTATTCAGCTGCCGCCGCATTTTCACTCATGATCTTCTTTGCATTCGCGATGCAGTGCATGAGCACGGTGGCTGTTGTTAAGAGGGAAACAAAATCATGGAAGTGGCCACTCATACAGATCGGATACATGACCGGGCTTGCATATACTGCGAGCCTGGTCATTTTTCAAATCATGAAGTGAATATTGATAACCTGAAATAGCAGTATTAACATCGAATCCAATCGAATCATTTAAAAAATGAAATTTACTAACATGCCGCGGAAAATTCTGTTCTGCTCCGCATGGTTATTTTTATTCTCACCTAACAATATTTCATTTTACCCATCTCATGAAAAATAATTTTCTCATTGGAATGCTCACAGCTATTGCGACCATGATTTTGTCTCTTTTCTCATGTCAGCCGAAAGCACAGTATGAAACCATTGAAAATCCCATGAAAGATTTTACTTCACACACGCCGGATTCACAACATGGAGCGAAATCAATCAGTGATCTCTCCTGTTATTTTTTTCTCTCCCTGCAAAATCATCTCACTTTTAGTCAGCTTAGTGATTTCATCCCTGACTCAGGAGATATTGCAAACATTTACATTCTTACACAAGCCCCGCTTCCGGCTCTGTCTGAATTAAGAGCTAATGAGGATTCCGTTCATCATATCCTCCATGCAGGGTTTGCTGCTGCTCAAAGCAAGGCTGCCGTACTTCATAGTGACTGGAAGGATGCAACGCTGAGCAGGATAATGGTGATTGACATTGAAAATCAGAGATTGCCAAGCAAAAAAATTGTTATTGAAGCCACTGATGGAAAAACAATTTTACGTGCAAGTGCTAAATGCATGAAGATTGGTGAAAGATGGTTTATCGGAGAAGATATCAGATACGGCGTTTGAGTAAGCGGACATGGAAAGATGATTTCCGTCAATTCATGCTCTCCCCTTTTTCAATCTTGCCAATTGCACTTTTTAGATTTTCCTTATTTACAGCCTCCGGGGCTTGAGCATATGCGAGCCTGGCGTATTTCAGGGTGTTCTTGTAATTACATTTGCGCAGAAATTTTTTTCAGAAAATAAAAAAAATATCAATGGCAGACAATAAAATAATATTCTCAATGCAGGGTGTCGGAAAGATTATTCCTCCCAACAATAAGCAAATCCTGAAAGACATTTATCTCTCTTTTTTTTATGGAGCCAAGATTGGAATAATTGGACTTAATGGAAGCGGCAAAAGCACATTACTGAATATTATTGCGGGCAAAGACTCAAACTATATAGGTAAAATCCAGTTCGAAAAAGAATACAGTATTGGAATGCTGGAGCAACAACCTCATTTTGATGAATCAAAAACCGTTAAGGAAATTGTGAGCGAGGGTGTCCAGCCTGTAATTAATTTACTGAAGGAATTTGAGGAAATCAGCAATAAGTTTTCTGAACCGATGGATTCGGCAGCGATGGAAAAGCTAACAACCCGCATGGGTGAAGTTCAGGAAAGGATTGATGCAGTGGATGGATGGGAGGTCGACTCAACACTGGAGCGGGCCATGGATGCCTTGAACTGCCCTGAAGGCGACGCTTCGATTAAAAACCTGAGCGGCGGTGAGCTAAGGCGGATTGCGCTTTGCCGCCTCCTGCTCCAGCAGCCCGATATTCTTTTACTTGATGAGCCAACCAATCACCTCGATGCTGAATCAATTTTATGGCTCGAGCAGCATTTGAAGCAATATAAAGGAACCGTGATAGCGGTTACACACGATCGCTACTTTCTCGATGATGTAGCTCAATGGATCCTGGAATTAGACCGTGGTGAAGGAATTCCCTGGAAAGGAAATTATTCATCATGGCTTGACCAAAAGCAGCAGCGGCTGGCAACAGAGGAAAAACAGGAGACTAAGCGGCAAAAAACTTTGCAGCGTGAACTGGAATGGGTGCGCATGGGACAGAAAGCACGCCAGGCAAAATCAAAGGCAAGGCTTCAGAATTATGAGAAGATGGTTGGTGAGGAAACCAAACAGAAAGAGGATAAGCTGGAGTTGTTTATTCCGCCTGGCCCGCGGCTTGGCGCCAATGTGATTGAAGCCGTTAATGTCTCTAAATCATTTGGAGAAACCCTGCTATTTGAAAACCTGAATTTCAACCTTCCGCAAAACGGAATCGTAGGAGTCATCGGTCCGAACGGTGCAGGAAAGACCACACTATTCAGATTGATCCTCGGAATAGAAAAGCCTGACCATGGTGAATTCAAAATCGGTGAAACAGTCAGGCCTTCCTATGTGGATCAAATGCATTCAGATATTGATCAAACAAAAACCGTTTTCGAAGTGATCAGCAACGGGCTTGATTATGTCGAGATCGGAAAATACAAAGTGCCTTCCAGAGCCTATGTGGGTAAGTTTAATTTCTCGGGAAATGATCAGCAGAAAAAAATAGAAGTTCTCAGTGGTGGTGAGCGAAACAGGCTTCACCTTGCTTTAACACTTCGCGAAGAAGCGAACGTATATCTGCTTGATGAGCCAACAAATGACCTTGATGTAAATACCATAAGAGCATTAGAAGAAGCGCTTGAGAATTTCGCGGGCTGCGGAGTAATTATTTCACATGACCGGTGGTTCCTCGATCGCGTTGCTACTCATATTCTCGCCTTTGAGGGCGAGGGAAGTGTTTACTGGTTTGAAGGGGGATTTTCCGATTATGAAGAAAATAAGAAAAAGCGCCTGGGCGATGTTTCCCCGCATCGTTTCAAATATAAAAAGCTGGTTGCCGGATAATGCCTTCACGGCAAATGTTCTGCCGGGAGAAAAATTAAATGCAGAATCATAACCAACCTATATGACTGTTTAAAATTCTGCATTTAATGATGGCTTACGTTATTCCTCTTTGCCTGCGCCTTTCTTCGACTGAACTTCTGAGCGGATATCGTTGGCAAGTTTTTTTAAATCCTGCATGCCCTTTCGTACGCGTGTTCCGGCGGAAGCATTACCTTTTTCAAAAAATTTGGCGAAATCAGCTTCCAGGGAAGTGAGATGATTTCTAAGATCGTCTAATCGGCTCATTGTAGTGTTTGTTTAGGTTTAGTTCTGAAGTGATGAAATTATTGATTTAATCGGTCAAAATTAAAAAAATAAAATATATCGATTCCAAAAAAAACTATAATGATGCATTGCAATGGACGCGAGTCAACTATGTAATTTCACTTCTTCATTTTCTCCAATTTTCCATTTAATAATTACTGTGAGCAAATTCTTTCTCTTTATTGCTATGTGGCTGTTTATCAACGAGGCCAGCTCACAATCATTTAATCCGGATTTTCTTGATACTATTATTCTGGCTGAACGACCTTCTGCAGCATTAAAATCTGCTGCTGAATCTTCCTACACTGATAATTATGATATAACCTACCTGCGCACCCAATGGAAAATTGATCCGCAGCAAAACTATATTAAAGGCGATCTTACCTATTATATAGTGTCGCTAAATGGCGATTTTACGGATGTATATTTTGATTTAAATGATTCCATGCAGGTAAATTCTTTCACTTTTCATGGTACTACCAGCTCCAATTTCAGCAGAGGGAATAACCAGTTAATACTGCACCTTCCGGAACTAATTCCTGCGGGTGTTCTTGATTCCATTACTATTGATTATGAAGGCGTTCCTGTGAGCACCGGTTTTGGAAGCTTTACTCAATCATCACACAATGGCGATAGCATTATTTACACTTTGAGCGAGCCATATGGTGCAAGTGACTGGTTTCCCTGCAAAAATTCTCTTAATGATAAGATTGATTCACTTGATATCATCGTTCAAATGCCAGCGGCTATCAAGGTTGGTACCAATGGCATACTGGTAGAAAATTACGTTTTTCAGGATACGTTACGCGTCATGCACTGGCGGCACCGGTTTCCCATTGCAACCTACCTGATTGGAATTGCGGTCACCAATTATGTGGAATTTAATGAGTATGCACCTCTTGCGGGCGGAGATACAGTAAAGGTTATTGAATATGTTTATCCTGAAGATTCACTTTACTATGCCGAAAACCCGGGTGCAATTGTTTCGATGATTCAATTATTCTCGGATCTGTTTGGTGATTATCCGTTTAAACAGGAAAAGTATGGCCACGCTCAATGGAACTGGGGTGGCGGTGAAGAGCATCAGACCATGAGTTTCGTTAGTTTTCCAAATATTTATGAATTGATCGCGCATGAGCTGGCGCATCAGTGGTTCGGCAATAAGATCACGTGCGGCTCATGGCAGGATATATGGCTGAATGAAGGGTTTGCAACCTATCTCGCCGGATTGGCCTATGAGAACCTTGCACCACAGTATTGGTTACCGTATAAAACAACAAGGTTGAATAATGCGCTCCAGGATTCAACCGGTTCAGTGTTTTGCGATGATACTACCAGTGTATCCCGAATTTTCAGCGGCTCATTATCTTATTCCAAAGGAATGTATGTTCTGCATATGCTGCGATGGAACCTCGGGGATTCAGTTTTCTTTAAAGCAGTTTATAATTACATCAATGATTCTGAACTGTGTTTTGGTTTTGCCAGAACACAAAATCTAAAGCAGCACCTTGAGCAAGCAAGTGGTGAAAACCTTGATGAATTTTTTAATGACTGGTTTTATGGAAAAGGATACCCCGGCTATCACATCAAATGGTCAGCAAATAATGATGGAACAGTTACGATAGCAGTTCACCAGACACAAAACAATCCTGATGTTTCTTTTTTCGAGATGCCTTTGCCCATTCAGCTGAAAGATGCCACTCATGATACCATCATCAGAATACCAAACAATTTTAATGATGAGAATTATATCGCAGGTCCGTTTTCTTTTACACCTGATTCATTAAAGTTCGATCCTGAACTGTGGATTGCCTCAAAAGGAAATACGGTAGTGTACGACTCCCTCATTTCTAATACCCTGGTTATTTTCCCCAACCCTGCCGGCAACATATTCCAAATCTCGTATCATGGCGTGGAGGCTTTGCAAGAACTCTCGTTGTTTGATGTGAGCGGAAGAAAAATCAAAGAAATTGATATATCCGGCACCGGATTTTTTGCTCCGGTTTATTTTGATATCACTGATTTTGCTGCGGGGATTTACTTTTTGGAGCTAACCGGCACTTCAACCAAAACGATAGTAAAGCTTGTAAAACAATGAACCCTTAACTTTGCAGTGTTCCATTGAACTTAAATTGTTTTTCTATGAAAAAAATCTTGTTGGCCGTCTTCTCTTTAATGATAAGTTCAAAATCAGATGCCCAAACAACACAGCAGTGCTGCAAATCTCAATCCGCGGTAACTGATTTCGCTTTACTTGCCCGTGACTCACATTTCCGAAGCATGCATGAGGTGCCCAAGCCTGCTGACTATGCCCCTGCGGGAAGCATGATCACCTTTCCTACAACAGATGGAAAGTCTGGAAATGCATATTATGTTGCGGCAAAAAAACCAACCCGAGATTTTCTTTTTGTTTTTCATGAATGGTGGGGATTAAACGACTGGATAAAAAAGGAAGCAGATATGTATGCTGATTCCATTGCCGGCATAAATATTATTGCATTGGATTTGTTTGATGGACAAGTGGCTACAACACCGGATGCCGCAGGTAAACTGACAGAGTCAAATGATGAAAGCCGGTCAAAAGCAATTATAAAAGGAGCGATTGATTTTGCGGGTAAGGATGCACGAATCGCCACCATCGGCTGGTGTTTTGGTGGCGGATGGAGCATGCAGGCAGCCTTGCTTGCAGGAGATCAGGAGATAGGTTGTGTTATGTACTACGGAATGCCTGAACGGGATGTAAACAAGCTGAAATCGCTTAACAGCGATGTACTTTTTATCTGGGCAAAAAAAGATCAGTGGATCAATGAAAAAGTAAAGATTGATTTTATCCGGGATATGGGCGAGGCGGGAAAAAACATCACCATAAAAGAGTATGATGCCGATCATGCTTTTGCCAATCCTTCAAATCCTGATTTTAACAGTATGGCAACAGCAGATGCGAAGAAGCATACGTTAGTATATCTGAGAAAAGTTTTCGGGAAGTGATTCATCCTATATACCCTTTTCCCATATTTTAATACTTAATAAAACTTCTCTCAAATTAAAGCGTTTCATCACTATGATTAAAAGGTTCGTCATCTTGTTGATTGTAATGGGTTATGCCGGAGCTGCATTTTCGCAGAACTTCCAGTCACTTTCATTCAATGACCTTAACCAATTGATAAAAAATCACCATGGCAGAACCAGGGTTGTGAACTTCTGGGCCACCTGGTGCAAGCCCTGCATTGATGAGATGCCCACCTTTATTGATGCTCAGCGATCAGCCAATTACAAGGATATTGACTTTATTTTTGTCTCTGTTGACTTTCAATCGCAAAGTGAGAAAGTAAAAGATAAGATAAGCGATTTAAAAATGACAGGAACCATTGTGCAGCTCAATGAAAAAGGGACAGATTGGATTGATGAAATGGATAAGGATTGGTCGGGCGCTATTCCATATACCATTATGATACTTCCTGATGGAAAAAAAGTTAGCCATTATGACTGGTTTGAAAACTATGCCGCGTTAAAAGCTTTTCTTGATAAAAATATTTCTAACTAAAAAACCAAACTAAATCACGTAATGAGAACAATTCTTAAATCAATGCTTATCCTGCTTTCAGCAGTATTGATCTTATCCGCTTTCGCTTCCTCAGGATACAAAGTGGGCGATAGTGTTAAAGATTTCAAATTAAAAAATGTAGATGGAAATATGGTTTCACTTGCTGACTATCAGGAGGCAAAGGGATTCATTGTGGTTTTTACATGTAACCACTGTCCTTACGCAAAGGCATATGAGCAGCGAATTATAGACCTCGACAAAAAATTTAAGTCACAGGGTTTTCCTGTAATTGCTATAAGCCCGAATGACCCGAAGGTTGTTCCGGATGATTCATTCGAGAAAATGATGGCAAGGGCTAAGGAAAAAAATTATTCTTTCCCTTATTTGCTTGATGAAACTCAGGAGGTAGCAAAACAATTCGGTGCAATGAAAACGCCTCATGTCTTTATTTTTAACAGCTCTTCCAATGGTTACAAGGTCCAGTACATTGGTGCAATTGATGACAATACAGAAGATCCCGAACAGGTAAAACATCACTATGTTGAAGATGCTGTAAATGCGTTGCTGAAGGGTGAAAAAGTTCCGGTAACTGAAACCAAGGCGATCGGTTGCACCATAAAGTGGAAAAGCTAAAATCGTAATTCATCATTGCTAAATTAATTTCGAAAGCCCGCACTGTAAAGCGGGTTTTTTTTCATTTCCTGAATCGTTCCTGTTCAGGCAACCTCCGTTTAAAAATATGAAAACCGCTCTTCTTTTTGGTGCAACAGGATTAGTCGGCAATGAATTATTGCGAAAAATTGTTGATGATGCTCACTATAATGCCATTAAAGTTTTTGTGAGAAGAAATATCCGAATTCAAAACCTTCATGCGGAAATTCACCTGATTGATCCGGAGAATCTTTCAGAATATTCGGATCTTTTCCAGGGGGACGATTGCTTTTGCTGCCTTGGTACTACTATGAAGAAAGCAGGATCAAAAGAAAATTTCAGAAAAGTGGACCTGGAGATGGTTGTAAACATTGCGCAGCTTGTCCGCAAAAATGGAGTAAAACGCTTCATCGTGATTTCATCACTTGGCGCCGATAAATCATCTTCTAACTTTTATTTAAAAACGAAGGGAGAAATGGAGGAAGCGCTTCAGAAAATTTCATTTGACCAGTTAATTATTCTTCGTCCGTCAATCCTGGTTGGAAAAAGAAAAGAATGGCGGGCAGGTGAAAGCATTGGTATTTTAATAGGCCGGCTATTCAGTCCTTTCATGATCGGCCCCCTGAAAAAGTACAAACCTATTTACGTGAAGAGCATTGCAAGGGCGATACTGCGTATTGTAAGTTCCAGGAATCAGAAAAATATTTATGAGTCAGATGAGTTGAGAAGACTGGGAAGATCCTGATTTTTCTGAAAACATCAGGTGCTGAGCTTGAATACAATCCTGATCAATTGATCTTTATAATTTGCACCAATCGGTATTTCCTTACCACCGATTTCAACCATATTACCAACGATGGAAGTAACAGTGTTAAGGGAAACGATATAGGATTTATGCACCCTTACAAAATTGTTCTTTGGCAGCAATTCCTCAATTCGCTTCATGGTTTGATGCACGACAAGCGGGATATCCCTTCCCTTAACAAATACCTTGAGATAATCTTTCATCCCTTCAATAAAAACAATATCTGCAAAATTTACCTTAACGAGCTTACTGTCAACTTTAAGGAAAAGATATTCTGCGCTGGCGTATTCATCTTGCGGAATTTTACGCTGCTCAATAACTTTATTTACCGCTTTTAAAAAGCGCTCGAATGAAATAGGCTTGAGAAGATAATCTACCACATTAAGTTCATAGCCATCCATGGCATACTTAGGATAAGCCGTAGTTAGAATGACTGCAGGAGGATTCTTCAATGATTTTAAAAATGATAAACCGTTCATTACTGGCATCTGAATATCAAGAAATATCAGATCAACTTTTTCTTTATGCAGTGCCTGAACTGCCTGAATGGCATTGCTGCACTTCCCAATGAGCTGCAGCTCCTGTATGCGCCCTACATAATTTTCCAGTAGTTCCTGAGCGAGTGGCTCATCATCAACAATAATGCATCGTATCATCAGCTTAGATTAAGTTCAAGGTTAACCTCCCATATTTTCAAGCTTGGAGCGATTTTAAGAAAATGATTTTCGGGGTATAGCAGCTCGAGTCTCTTCTTAACGTTATCCAATCCTATTCCATGCTTATCACCGGTTGAGTTGCCGTTTTGAATGCTGTTAACCGCATGAAGAAAAAACTTACGGTCTCTTACTTCCATTGCAATATCAATAAATCCCTTCCCTACTTGCTGACTGATGCCATGCTTGAAACTGTTTTCAATGATGGGTATGAGCAGTAAGGGCTCTATTTTATTCAGTCCCGGATTTCCATTCAGCGTAAATCCAATTTGAATATCATCACCGTGACGCAGCCGCTCAAGATCAATATAGTTTTTAATAAACTGAATCTCTTTTTCAATGGGAACAGCTCCGGTATTGCATTCATAGAGTACATAACGCATCATGTCGCTCAGCTTCAGAATCATCTCAGGGGCATTGTCAGATTTACGCAATGAAAGAGAATAAATATTATTGAGCGTATTGAATAAAAAGTGGGGATTGATCTGTGATTTTAATGCACTCAGCTCAAGAATTAAATTATCCTTCTGCAGTTGAAGCAATTTATTCTGTGTACTTACTGCCTGTCCTGCATATTTAAGGGCATACGTTATAACGAGGGTGAAAAATCCTTCCAGTACATCATACCGTGGATTTAGCTGGCGGATATAATCTATCAAGCCATTTGAGGCAATATGGTCCGGAATCCGGTTGAGTAAGGAAAAATTTACAATGGAGTATGCAAACACGAGTGAAACCATACTTATTCCATACATCAGGTAATGCTTCCGGTTAAGAAGCTTCGGAACCAAAACGTATAAATGAAAATACATCATGGGGATCTGAGTAAAAGCATATACCATCAGAAATAAGACTTCGCCGGTGCCAAGACCGTAAAGAGATATAATATCATAAAATGTTCTTGAAAGCCATAGCACCCAGAATCCAATGTGCATAAGGATGCGCCTTATCTGCGGGCGGCTGAGAAGCGCTTTAATATTCAGCATTGAATTTTTCAAGGCTTTCACGTGCAGCCGAAAGTAAACCGGGGTTGTTCAGTTAATCAAAATTATAGACCAATGATGTTTGTTGCTCGACAAATAATCCATCAATGGCTGTCTGCAATATACTTTCTGATTCATTGGATGCCGGCGCTTGGTCTAAACAAAATTCTTTTACGTCTAAAACATTTTTGCGTAATTCTGATTAGGTCTTGCTTTGATCAATCATTTCAATTTCACCTGTATAACAGGCATTAATAAAAAATTCATGGTTGGTTAGGTAAACCGCCCGGCAGGTTCTGAGTTTTGATAGCCCGCCGGGCGGTTTGATTTAATAAAATTGGGATTTCTTTCACAAATCGCTTTGAAAATTTAATGAAATCAGTTTGCACACTATTTTTTATCATTATACTTATTCAGGAGTGTCTATGTGCTGACAAACCCTCATTTCAGGCAATTCGCGCAACTTCACCGGTAAAAATCGATGGTCGGCTGGATGACGCATGCTGGCAAAATATTCCATCCGTTTCAACCACCATCACCAATGCGCCGGAGTTTGGAAAATTGCCGGCTGAGAAAACTGAAATTAAGGTGATTTATGACAATACGGCAATTTACATTGGCGCCAATATGTTTGACAATCATGCAGATCAGATAAAGCATCAGCTATCGCAGCGGGACGATCCGGGTGCACTTGCCGACAATTTCATCGCTGGCTTTGATACTTATGATGATGGGCTGAACGGATATCGTTTCCAGGTTACTGCAGCAGGAGTTCAATATGATGAAAAGGCATCGCCGCAAAATCCTCACGACGCAAGCTGGGATGCGGTATGGGAAAGTGCTATTTCAATTAATGATGACGGATGGGTGTGTGAAATAAAAATCCCTTACTCTGCCATCCGCTTTCCATCTGTTTCAATACAGAACTGGGGAATGCAGTTTGGAAGAACCATAATGCGCCTGGGCGAGCTTGATCTCTGGAGTCCTGTGGATCCAAAAGTTTCAGGCATCATCAATCAATGGGGTAAACTGGTTGGGCTGGAAAATATTATCCCGCCTCTCCGGCTTTCACTTTCACCTTATTTCACTGCAGGATTCGAAGTTTCGCCGGAAAGCTATGATCCTGTTGATTATGCTACAGATAAGATACTGAGCGGTGGGGCCGATATTAAATATGGTATTAACGAAAGCTTCACGCTCGATGCTACATTAATTCCAGACTTCGGGCAGGTTCAATCGGACAATCTCGTGCTCAATATTTCACCATTCGAAACCAAATTTGATGAAAAGCGCCCATTTTTTACTGAAGGAACAGAACTTTTTCAGCAGGACAATATCGGAAACGGAGGCAACGCCGAGTTATTTTATTCCCGGCGTATCGGCGGCTTGCCACTTCATTTCTATGATGCTTATGATCAGTTAGGCGAAAATGAAATTATTTTAAGAAACCCCGCAACTTCCAATCTTTATAATGCAGTAAAATTTTCAGGCCGGTCAAACAATGGTTTAGGAATTGGAATACTCAATGCTGTATCACGCTCCACATTTGCGACCATTAAGAATAATGAAACCGGGGAACAAAGAAAATATGAAACAAGCTCACTGAGCAACTATAGTGTTATAGTACTGGATCAAACCTTGAAAAATAATTCGAAAGTGAGCTTTGAAAATACCAATGTATGGCGCAACGGGGCTGATCCTGATGCCAACGTTTCCTCAGTCCATTATGGTCTGCGTAACAAAGCCAACTCCTTGGAAATTGCCGGCTTTGGAAATTTCAGCATGCGATATTCACAGAACCCTTTTCCCAGTCCGCTAACCGGTGGATTCTACCAGGTAAATCTGAATGAGATCAAGGGCAAATGGAATGAATGGGTGTGGCATGAGGTGATCACTGAAAACTATGATCAAAATGACTTCGGCATTCTGTTTTTCAATAACCAGATGACGAATGGTGCGGGAGCATCCTACAACAACCAGGAACCGAAGAAGGGCCCATTCTTTAATCTCAATAGCTGGTTCAGTATTAATTACAAAACCAGGATCCAGCCGTTGCAATACCAGGAATGGGAAACTAATTTCGGGTTTAATGGAAACTTGAAAAATTACTGGAATGTGGGATCAAGCATTTATTCCAAGCCTGTATATTACTGGGATTACTATGAGTCACGTGTGGACTCGCTGCGCTATCACCACTACCCGTTCTATGTTTACAATGGCTGGTTCGGTACCGATTACCGAAAAAAATTCAATCTCAATGTTGGAATAACATATGGTGAAGCGCCGGGAGCAAAAAATCCCTATCTCGAAGTTGATCTGTATCCCGGGTTAATAGTCAGTGATAAGTTTTCAGTGTACTATGCCTTATCACTCAGCAAGGATTTCAGGACATGGGGTTTTGTAACCATTGATGATAAAGGCAATGATATTTTCGGTGAAAGAAATACCTCAACAGTCGTCAACTCGCTTACTGCAAAGTTCATTTTCAATCCAAGGATGAATATCTCCTTCCGTTCCAGGTATTACTGGAGTAAGGTTAATTATCTTGGTTACAAGCAGCTTCAGCTAAATGGTGAGCTGGGTTTCGCGGATTATACCGGTAATAGCGATATTAATTTCAACGTCTTCAACATTGATGCTGTGTATGCATGGGAATTTGCTCCGGGCAGCTTTTTAAATCTGATCTGGAAGAACAGTATTTTGCAGAGTGATGACCTTGGAATTGATAATTTTTTTGTCAACTGCGGCAAAACATTCGCTACCCCGGAAACCAATGGCATTTCTCTTAAAGTAATTTATTACCTGGATTACCTTTCGCTGAAGAAAAAAACTTCTTAAACTGTTTAACCAGGGCTGAGCTGCAGCTTCAATTTCCAACTATGCAATAAACGCTGCTATGCACTTATCCGATCACTTCTCTCAAACGTGTAAGCTCCTTAACCTTTTCCATTACACCTGCAAGCTCATAGGAAATCATCAGCGAATTAATAAGGGCTGAAATTATTTCCCTGTTGTTTGAAGGAAGATAATGTGAAGGCATGGCTGGCACATTAAGCTTTTTCAGAAACAGGGTTATGTCATCGCGGTTAAAGATGATGCCCTTGTTGAAAGGATTGATGTAAAACAAAATACTGCTTTTGATCAGCTGCTCAGGATCATCCTCAAGAACATAATCCTTATGAAAAGAAAGAACGCAATGCTGTGGAAGAATGATTCCATATACCGGCATTCTTATTTTCTCAGCCAGGATCAGGTACAAAATTGCCAGCGACACCGGATTTCCTTTCTTCGACTCCAGCACATGCTTCAGGTAATGATTCTGCGGATCATGGATATTCTGGGTATTGCCTGAAAAACCATTGAGGGTGAAGAGCACATGGTTGAAAACATTCACCTGCTCAAGCGGCTTGAGCTGGTAATTCATCTCCTGCCAGATCTCTCTGGACATCCTGTCAATCTGCTCCTTGATCTGGAACTCATCGAGATCAGGATACTGATAGCGTGAGATAAGCATTGCTCCCTCGAATAAATCATCTGACTTCTTCTTTGTCCAGATTGCCAGATCATGCAGCAGGTTTTCAAACTGGATTACATGAATCAACTCTTCAAGACGGTAATGCAGATTGGGATCAAATGCCTTTTCCCATGCATCCTCCAGTGATGGAATTACCGAAGTGCCAAGCGATATCAGGCGATCCGTAACGTGCCGGAAGACTTCTTCATCCGGATCATCAAGCAGGTGGATGAGGGCGCTGATTTCTGTTCTTGGTATCTTCACGGTGAATTGGTGAATAGTAAATGGTCAATACTGAATTGATATGTTTTAATCCGGCTCATCCTTTTCGCTTAAATCTTCCAAATGTTTTTTTCGGGGCATCCTTTGCTTTTTCCAGAAGCTCCATACATTCCGGGAGTGAAAGCTTTGCAGGATCTTTTTCTTTCGGGACTTTTGCATTGAGTCTGCCGCTTTTCACGTAAGGGCCCCATTTCCCATTCAAAACCGAAACGCCGCCTTCCTTAAATTCTTTGATCACATTGCTCTGCTTTTCACCAATCAGTAGCAATGCTTCATCCAGCGTAATTGTCATCGGATCCTGATCCTTTTTGAGCGAATGAAACTTTTTATCGTGCAAAACATACGGTCCGAACCTGCCGTCATTAACAATCACATCAGTGCCCTCATGCTGGCCGAGTGTTTTGGGCAATTGAAATAACGAAAGCGCTTCATCAAGGGTAATGGTTTCGAGATTTACATTTCCCCGCAGCTTGGCATACCGTGGCTTATCCTCATCATCCGGCGAACCGATCTGTACCATGGGTCCATACTTACCCATTCGCGCAATCACTTTTTTTCCCGTC
>JBDSEA010000232.1:0-18342 GCA_039920305.1 Chitinophagales bacterium | reverse complement strand
AAAGTGGACATCATGTTCACAGAGGTGGAAAACCTGGTAGTGGATTTATTTCGTTGCCAGTATTTTCAGGCAGAGGGTGATCCGTCACTCAATCCCCACGATTTCACTCCGTGGTAATCGCTAATTTCTTGTCTTGTCCGCCGCGTCTTTTTCAGCCACTTAATTTTCAATTTCGCCCTTGTGGTAGTATACATGATTTGTTTTGGTAAACCACGCTATATTAATCATGCGATGAAACCCATGGGCTAATAGGGGGGCTTTTTCAAGTTCATGCCTTCGCTTCTTTATCCCTGCATGGGTAGCTGCTGGCTTTGGTGGTTTGTGCAGGCCCGCAGGTATAACTGATGGTTATTGAATATTCATAAGCAAGACTTTGAGCGACTGTTTCCTACTTTGTATTTCCATAATATCTTCCGGCATTGGTAATTCTTTTTGTGTCTTCCCATTTTTTAGGTCACTTTTTTGTATTACCCTATTTTAGGACAAGACACTGTTAATTTATTGTGGTCTTGTTGGCAACTTGCTTTTGCACCGCAAGGCTTGTTGCCCTATTGATGCGCAATCCTCTGAAATGCTTGACTGGTAAGGTTTCAGAATTGCTGAATAGGAAGGCCCGCTCAGGATGTATCCCCCGTTTGCAGTTTGCTGAAGAGAATAAAGGTAATCTTCGTCTTGCCACCAAACCGTGCATCCATTGCTTTATTCCAGCGGCATCGGTCTTTACAATCCAGTAATCATAAACGCCTTGGCCTACCTGTGTTTTGTCTCCGCTGTATCCTGAATGATATTCCAATTCAGAAATCGTAAATCTGTTCAGCAAACTGCCGATGGGGGATAAGAAAATTTCAGCAATCAGATTTGCGATTTCCCTATATTCATGTGGAAAAATAAAGTTGAGTGATTACTTGCAAACCGATGCAAAATGATGTATCTTGTTACAATAATTCAGATTGCAAAAATGACAATTGAATTTACATCAACTACGCTGAAATGCCTGTCCATCAATGGTTCCAGTGATGTCATTTTTTGCACAGTGAATCAGAA
The DNA here is from genome assembly GCA_039920305.1 of Chitinophagales bacterium. Classification (GTDB taxonomy): domain Bacteria; phylum Bacteroidota; class Bacteroidia; order Chitinophagales; family UBA10324; genus DASRAJ01. Next base: position 17,298 of record JBDSEA010000232.1, on the reverse strand, counting down.
AGTTTTACCTATGTTTTACCATAAAATCTTTACTCCTCTACAACCATTGACTATAAAGCATCCTGCAATTTTGTATGTGATCCCGATGCGACTCGAACGCATGACCTACAGCTTAGAAGGCTGTTGCTCTATCCAATTGAGCTACGGGACCGATCCGCAAAAATAAAAAGTCAGGGGCACTTTAGATTTGCAAATTTAAATAGCATTTCATGGCCCAAATGGAAGTACAAATTGAAAATAGCTGGAAGCAATTGCTTGTTGATGAATTTCAAAAACCCTATTTCGAAGACATCAAGAAATTTTTACTAAGTGAAAGGCAACATGGAAATAAAATTTATCCTGCAGGGCCGAACATCTTCAATGCCTTTAACCTCACGCCCTTTGACCAGATTAAGGTGGTGATTATAGGACAAGATCCCTATCATAATCCTGATCAGGCGCACGGATTGTGCTTTTCAGTGCCTGATAAAATTGCACTTCCGCCCTCGCTGCAGAACATTTATAAGGAACTTAAAAGTGACCTCGGTATTCCCATTTCAAAATCCGGTGAGCTGACCCGTTGGGCGCAACAGGGAGTTTTATTGCTGAATGCGCTGCTTACCGTTAGGGCAAACCAGCCTGCTTCTCATCATAAGGTTGGGTGGGAAACTTTTACCGATGCAGTGATCAAAAAAATCTCAGATTTTAAGACCGGTGTTGTGTTTTTATTATGGGGGAAATATGCGCAGGAAAAGCAAGTATTGATTGATCTTTCAAAGCATCATATATTAAAAGCTGCACACCCCTCACCCTTCTCCGCAGGCAATGGATTTTTTGGGTGCAAACATTTTTCGCTTACAAATGAATTGCTCGTGAAGGATGGTAAAACTCCAATTGACTGGAAGCTTTGATGGTATTAGCTCACTCACTTAAACCGCAATGCCCCGCAAGCAGGGCATTACAATTCAAAATGTATTCAGGAATCAGGAGGCGCGCTTCACATTCACAGCATTCAGCCCTTTTTTTCCTTCTTCAGTATCGTAAGATACTTTATCACCCTCGTGGATGTCATCAACCAATCCAGTAGCGTGCACAAAAATTTCCTCACCGGATTGATCATCGGTGATAAAACCAAAGCCCTTGGCTTTGTTAAAGAATTTGACTTTTCCTGTATTCATGGTTTTTAATGTTATTGATGAAAAAATTTAGCGCAGTAAATATAAAGTTTACGTTGAAGATTTCCATTCTTCATCCCCCGAATTTCAAATTGGATTTTGCTTAAAGCATTTAGTGGATTGCAACCATGAAGCAGCATCGCTAACCCTACTTATTTTACACCATTACACTCCTCCGCTCATTGATCACATCTGATGCAATTTCACCATCACGAAGTCTTACGATCCGATGTGCATACAGGGAAATGTCTTCTTCATGGGTAACAATGATCACTGTATTTCCGGCTTTGTGAATCTGGTCGAAAATGGTCATGATCTCAATTGAAGTTTTACTGTCGAGATTTCCTGTAGGCTCATCCGCCAGTATGATTGATGGCTCATTAACCAGTGCCCGGGCAATTGCTACCCTTTGCTTTTGACCGCCCGAAAGCTCATTGGGCTTATGATCCATGCGGTCACCCAATCCAACTGCCTGAAGCATTTCCTTTGCTCTTTGTTCACGATACACACGGTTTTTGCCTGCATAAATCAGGGGCAGAGCCACATTTTCGAGCGCATTCAAGCGTGGCATCAGGTTGAAGGTTTGAAAAACAAAGCCAATTTCTTTATTCCGGATCACCGCCATTTCATTATCGTGAAGCATGCTTACGTTTCGCTGGTTGAGAACATATGTTCCGCTGGATGCAGTATCCAGCAATCCGAGAATGTTCATCAGCGTTGATTTCCCCGATCCGGAGGGTCCCATGAGTGCTACGTACTCATTTTTATGAATGGAAAAAGTAACGTCACGCAGTGCAGCAATCACTTCCCTGCCCATTAAATATTCCTTCCTTAGCCGGTCACACGAAATAATTTCTGACATCAGTTTTGCTTTTGAGCGTGATGGTTTATCAAATCGTTTTCAAGAAGATTAAAAACTCTTTCTTTCAGTGAATCCATATCATCCAATGTCATTCCGGTAGTGGGTATAGGAGCATGAACGATCACATTTGCCACACCGGGACGGCCATGCATCTTCCATCCGTCTACAAAAAGCAATCTCCAGTTATCAAGCATGGTCAAAGGTACTATCGGAATTTGCTTTTCTATTGCCAGGCGAAAGGGTCCGTTTTTGAACCTGACCATCTTTGGGGGATGTGCAGTTATCGTTCCTTCAGGATACACTACGATGTTGCGCCCTTTGTCAAGGTTGTCACTCGCCTCCCTCATGGCTTTAAATGATTCTCTTTTACTCTCTCGATCCACTGCTATGTCCAATGTCCCAAAAAATATATTGATGATAGGAATATGGCTTATTTCCAGCTTCGCCATGTAACACCAGTTTCTTTTAACAACCAGTGCTGATACCGGAATATCGAGGTAGGAGAAGTGATTTGCACAGAAGATGTAGGGCTGGCGCCGGTCAAGTTTTTCATTAAAACGTACACGTAAAATAATCCCCGTGAAAAAAAATAAAATATAACCCCAGATTACTCTTAAGCGATTAGCAGCCGGATACCATTTTTCTCTGGAAAGCAGTATCACAAATGCCGGAAGAAAGATAAGAAAGATGAGGCTGAAGATGAAGAAGTACCAATACGCCCACAATACTTTGAGAGGATACAACAGTTTTTTCACTGTAACAAAAATAACAGGGCAGGTGTGATGGCTGAGGTTTTAACCAGACTTATGTTTTCCATCCAACCTTTATCCGTCAAAATTCAGGTTTCACCAATATGCGATTTTTGCCTTGTCTTTTACTAAAAAGCAATGTAAATGGATATCACGGAAACAAGTTCCTGGAAGAATCTTGAAGAGCATTTCAAAAAAATTTCTAACGACCACATGCGTGACTGGTTTAACAATGATCCACAGCGGTTTTCGAATTTCTCACTTCTCTTTAAGGATATTCTTGTTGATTATTCGAAGAACAGAATTACAGATGAAACACTTAAGCTGTTACTGCATCTTACCAGAGAATGCGATCTCAAATCCTGGATTGAAAAAATGTTCACCGGAGAAAAAATCAATAACACCGAGCATCGCGCAGTGCTGCATGTTGCGCTGAGAAACAGGAGCGATGTCCCCATTTTTACTGATGGAAAAGATGTGATGCCGGAGGTGAATGGTGTGCTGAAAAAGATGAAAATATTCTCGGAAAACATTCGCTCGGGTGAATGGATGGGTTTTACGGGTAAGCAAATCACTGACGTGATCAACATTGGCATCGGAGGTTCTGATTTAGGTCCGCATATGGTATGCACGGCGCTTAGGCCCTACGGACATGAGCGGCTGAGGATGCACTTCGTTTCCAACGTAGACGGAACTGATATTACTGAGACGCTCAAACAACTCAATGCTGAAACTGCGCTGTTCATCATCGCATCCAAAACTTTTACTACCCAGGAAACACTGACCAATGCCCTCACTGCCCGAAAATGGCTGCTTGAGAACCTCAAAGATGATGCAAGTGTTGCCAGACATTTTGTTGCCGTCTCCACCAATGAAAAAGAGGTGAAGGAATTTGGTATTGATGCTGAGAACATGTTTGAATTCTGGGATTGGGTGGGCGGCAGGTATTCCCTTTGGTCAGCCGTCGGACTTTCAATAGTTCTGTTTATCGGGTTTGATAATTTTGAAAAGCTTCTTGATGGTGCTCATGCCATGGATGATCATTTCCGCAAGGAACCGTTTGAAAAAAATATTCCCGTGTTACTTGCCCTCACGGGCATCTGGTATAATAATTTTTTCGGTGCACAAACAGAAGCGATCCTCCCTTATGATCAGTACCTGAACTTATTTCCTGCTTATTTCCAGCAGGGTAACATGGAAAGCAATGGCAAGTCTGTTACACGTGATGGAGAACAGGTAAATCTTACTACCGGACCTGTCATCTGGGGTCAGCCGGGCACTAACGGTCAACATGCTTTTTACCAGTTGATTCACCAGGGAACGAAATTAATTCCCTGTGATTTTCTGGCTGCGGCGCAGTCACACAACCCTATCGGTGATCATCACCGGAAGCTACTCGCGAATTTTTTTGCTCAAACAGAGGCATTGATGGCAGGGAAAACAGAAGAAGAGGCTCAGTCTGATCTCGGGAAACAAAATTTTAACCGAGAAGAAATCGCAGCGCTCCTTCCTCACAAAGTCTTTGAAGGAAACAGGCCGACGAATTCTATTCTTTATAGGATGCTTACACCTGAAACTCTGGGAACGCTGATAGCGATGTATGAGCACAAGATTATTGTGCAGGGCATCATCTGGAACATTAACTCATTCGATCAGTGGGGTGTTGAACTCGGCAAGCAACTCGCAGGCAAAATTCTTCCTGAACTGGAAAACGGCGAAAAAATTTCTTCACATGATTGTTCTACCAATGGATTGATCAATTACTATAAAGTTATCAGCCGGGAGATCCAAAACAGCTAATAAGCATGAGGCACTTCAAACCCGGATAAACAATCTTTCATCCTTGCTCAAGTCCCGGCGATGGCAGGTTTATTTTTCTACCACTACTCGCGATCATTTTTCACCTTTGTGCCCATTATGGAAACAGTAGTCAGCGGCATCAGGCCCACAGGCAATCTGCATCTCGGGAATTACTTCGGTGCAATGAAAAATTTTGTCCGCATGCAGGACGACTACCGCTGTTTTTTCTTCATCGCTGATTATCATTCACTCACTACACATCCGCATCCGATGGACCTCCATACCACCGTGCGGCAGGTGGTAGCAGAGTATCTCGCCTGCGGGATTGATCCTGAAAAATGCACACTTTATCTCCAGAGTGATGTTCCGGAAACGGCAGAGCTATTCCTGTTTCTTAACATGCTCGCTTACGTCGGTGAGCTCGAGCGAAGTACTGCGTTCAAGGATAAGGTACGCGCACAGCCCGATAATGTGAATGCCGGCCTTCTTACCTATCCGGTGCTGATGGCTGCTGATATCATCCTCCACAGGGCAAATAAGGTTCCTGTGGGAAAAGATCAGACACAGCATCTCGAAATGACCCGTGATTTTGCCCAGCGCTTTAATCATCTTTATGAGGTGGAATACTTTCCATTGCCTGAGGGATTCAGCTTTTCTTCTTCGCTTGTTAAAGTTCCCGGGCTTCTTGGCAGCGGCAAGATGGGAAAATCAGAAGGTGAAGACAATTCGGTTTTTTTAGTTGACGAGCCGGGAATAATTCGCAAAAAAGTGATGCGGGCAGTAACAGACTCAGGTCCCGCAGAAATGAATCAGCAAAAACCGGAAGTGATTCAAAATCTATTTACGCTGATGGAATTGGTTTCCTCTCCTGAAACAAGAAAGCATTTTGAAGATTCATACAACACCTGCACCATACGCTATGGTGATCTGAAAAAGCAACTTGCCGAAGACATGATACAATTTACAACTCCGCTTCGTGAGCGGGTGAAGCACTATTTCGATGACACCAATTATCTCCATACTATACTGTCGCAGGGTGAGGAGAAGGCCAGAGCCAGTGCTTCAAAAACTATTCGCGAGGTGCGGGAGATTATCGGCTTCAGAAAATTTTAATTCTTCTATCTTCACGCCGGTAATTTTACACTCACTACTCTACGCTAATTCACCTGAACTTTCGATGGCGAAAAAAGAACCCAAGCTCCCTCCGGTAAAACATGTGGCGGTAGCAGGCAATATTGGTGCAGGAAAAACAACTCTGACCGGTTTACTTGCCAAGCATTTTAACTGGCAGGCTCACTATGAAGATGTCGAGAACAATCCCTACCTCTATGATTTTTATGAGAACATGCCACGCTGGTCATTCAACCTGCAGATCTATTTTTTGAATACCCGCTTCAGTCAAATCATAGAGATCCTGAGAGGAGAAAAGACAATCATCCAGGACAGGACAATTTATGAAGATGCCCAGATTTTTGCACCCAATTTACATTCGATGGGATTGATGACCAAGCGCGACTTTGAGAATTATTCTGCGCTTTTTAAAACCATCAACTCGCTTATCAGGCCGCCGGATCTTACCATTTATTTACGGGGCTCGATTGGTGCGCTCGTATCAAACATTCAGAAAAGAGGCCGGGAATATGAGGATAATCTCAGGCTCGATTACCTGCGCCGGCTGAATGAATATTATGAGAACTGGGCAACGAGTTATAAAGAAGGAAGAATCCTTATTATTGACATTGATAAATACAACTTTGCTGATAATCCGGAGCAGCTCGGGGAAGTAGTGAACAAAGTAAGGGCGGAATTGATGGGGTTGTTCTAAGGATAAGCACGCTAATGCAGTGTTGTTCATTAATGCGTCATACAAGCAGCATGTGCGTCGAAAATAATGCTCCGGTAAAAGGATTTAATACGAAACCCCGGCTTCGCATGTTGGGGCTCCTGTAGAGGGTGTGCTTGATCTTCTCCAAAAAATTACAAGCGCTCCATCAAGAAATGCAATCTGTCGGATAGAATTATTCTTTTTTCAGTGGTTTAATTCCTCCGGCTGTGGGGGCACAAACTGTCAACTGCACCTGAAGCAATCAAGAATCAATCTCAATTTTTCTTCGTTATCCCCATTTTTTCTTTCAAACTTAAATGAAATCTTATTCCATATCAACGAGAAATAGAATTGGTTTTCATCAGGTAATGGCCACATCTGCTCCAAAGGTCCGGGAACAGAATTATCATTAATGACTCATTGCTATATTTGATTGATTGAATTCCGTATGAATAAAAAATTACTCTTACTTATTTCATTCCTCCCTTTCCAGTTTTCACTCTTAGCATCCAATGATCCATTCACGGGCGGTGCACGCTCACTCGGGTCAGGAAGTTGTGCCATTACCATATCTGATCCCTATTCGGTTTTAAATAATCAGGCTGCTATGGCGTTTCAAAAGGAGCTTTCCTTTTCGCTCTTTGCCGAGCAACGCTATCTGCAAAAAGAGCTTGGATATTATGCCGCGGGATTTACACTGCCTGTAAAGAACGGGGCATTCGGTCTGGCAGTTAACTATAATGGCTTTGATTTGTACAATGAAAAGAAAATAGGTTTAGCATATGCACGGTTGTTCTCACAGAAAGTTTCCGGAGGCATTCAGATTGATTATCTGTCCACTGCGGTCTCAGAATATGGAACATCAACTGCATTCACAGTTGAGGCAGGCCTGATGGTGAAAGTTTCTGCCAAACTTTCCACCGCAGCTCATGTTTACAATCCTGTCGCCATCAAGTCCGGGTTTACCGATGAAAAAATACCGACACTCTTAAAACTGGGGTTATCTTATGAGGCAGGGAAGAAAATTCTGCTGCTTACGGAGGCGGAGAAAGATATTGACCATGCTGCTCGGTTCAAAGCAGGAGTTGAATACCAAATCGCTGATGTATTGCATTTGCGTGGCGGAGTTGCAACAAATCCATCTCAATATTCCCTCGGTGCAGGGATCCGGGTGAAAGATCTGAAAATTGATTTTGCAGCTTCCTATCATGAAGTGCTGGGAGTAACTCCAGCCATCTCGCTCAATTATTTATTCGGCAAGAAATGATCAGCTACCCTCGTCATCCAAAAAAGATGCTGTTGTTGCGAAGCGCAGGATTTAGATTCATTCCAAGTGCGGTGAAGCAATTTCCCTCTCTTTCAGCCGGGCTGTTCTTTCTGCTCACCGCTCTTATTGTTCTTCCCCGGGCTTCATTTTCACAAATTGATACCACACACATGATTGAGCAAAAGCAGGATGACCTGCTGGAGCAGATCACTGAAAACGGTGAAGATCAAAATCTCGATTATGATAATATTATTGATCTGGAGCATTCGCTCAGTAGGCATCCCATTAACCTCAACAAAGCGATTAAGGAAGATTTTCGGCCGCTTATTGATTTGAAATTGCTTAATGATATTCAGATCAATTCCCTGCTTCAATACCGGGCTGAGCTTGGAAACTTTATTACCATTTATGAATTGCAGGCTGTACCATACATGGATTTGAACACCATACAGATCATCCTTCCGTACGTTTTTGTATCTGAAAATGCAGGGGGTGTTAAAACTACCCTGGTTGAATTACTTACCAGTGGTGACTATTTGATCTTGATCCGCGGAACACAAATTTTGGAAGAGCAAAAAGGATTTTCTCCGGCTGATTCCAGTTCCACTTCACGATATCTCGGAAGCCGATTAAATTTATATACGCGGTATCGCTATACTTATGGTTCAAGATTCAGTTATGGAATCACCGGACAAAAAGATGCCGGTGAAGAATTTTTTAAAGGCTCGCAGCAGGAGGGGTTTGATTTTTATTCTGTGCATCTTTATTATTCCGGAAAGAATTTTTTAAAAGCTATTGTACTTGGGGATTATGAACTGAATTTGGGTCAGGGTATGATCGTGGGTTCGGGATTCGGCGTGAACAAAAGCTCGCTGATCACTGCAATCAAGAATGGGGGCAGAACCATCCGTCCCTACACTTCAACAGATGAATTTAATTTCTTCAGGGGTGGGGCACTGCAGTTTGGAACCCGGCATTTACAGGCAACGCTGTTCGGCTCCTATAAAAAGATTGATGGGAATGTAGGTGCAGTGGATACCCTCGGTGATAATGTATTTGTGACCTCCTATGGCGGAAACGGATATCACCGGACAATTTCAGAGCTTGGAAACAAGCGGACTATTTCGCAAAATATATCTGGCGCGAACCTCGATTATTCTATTGCCGGTTTTAATGCCGGGGGAACATTTTTTCATACTGATTTCTCTTCACCGGTTGAGCCTTCATTTCAGTCATATAATACCTTCTCCTTCCGCGGAGATCAGCTGAATGATTATGGAGTGCATTTCGACTGGCAGTACAAAAACTTCAATTTTTATGGTGAGGGAGTGAAAAGCGAACCGGGAGGATTAGGCGGAGTTACAGGATTACTTATTAGCGTTGACCCGAAAGTGGACCTGGCTTTTGTATACAGGAACTATGCACGTGATTTTCATTCAATCTACTCCAATGCCTTCGGTGAAAGCTCTGTGAGTGAAAATGAAAAGGGATTGTACTCCGGCATCATTATCCGCCCTTCAGGTAAGTGGGAGCTTGATGCATATGCTGATTTTTTTCGCAAGCCGTGGCTTTCCTATTTGGTGAATGCGCCATCAGCAGGGAGTGAATTTCTATTGCAACTGAATTACCGTCCATCCAAGGCGCTTGCCATGTATGTGCGATGGAGAGACAAGCGCAAGCAAACCAACTCTTCCCAAAACGATGAACCGATGGACTTTTTAGTGAATACTAAAAACCAGAACGTACGGTTCAACTTATCGTTTAAGGCTAGTTCCTTCTTAACGCTTAACAGCAGGGCGGAATGGGTATTTTATCATCAGGAAAACCAACCGGCAGCCCATGGCTACCTTGCCTACCAGGATGTTAAGTATAAGCTGTCCGGAATTCCCCTCTCCCTGGATATACGCTTCATGCTCTTTGATGCTGAGTCATATGATGCACGCCTTTATGCTTATGAGAATGATGTGCTTTATGCTTATTCGGTTCCGGTTTTTTCCAATCGCGGCATGCGATGGTACCTGCTTACACGCTATACCCTTGCAAGGGGAATTGATGTATGGCTGAGATTTGCTCAGACTTATTATTCCGGCATAGATGTGATCAGCAGCGGACTGGATCAAATCAATAACAACACAAAATCAGAGGTAAAGGCAGAAGTGAGATTCAGGTTTTAGAAACGGCGATGTTCTAACCAATACCTGTCGCATTATACCATTCATATTGTCGCATTAACGCCATAGCTGGTGAATTTTCTTAAAGTAATATTGAACCGGTAAAAAAATCAGTTTATTACTATCGTAGTAAAACATATAAGCAATGAGCAAGCAAAAAATCACTCCGTTCCTTTGGTTCAATGATCAGGCAGAGGAGGCAATGAATTTCTATACTTCTATTTTTAAAAATTCCAGGGTTGGCAGTATTAGCCGCTATGGGGAAGGTGAACCAGGAACTAAGGGTAAAGTAATGACAGGAACATTCGAGCTTAACGGGCAAGAGTTCATGGTATTAAACGGAGGTCCCCAATTCAAATTCACTGAAGCTATTTCCTTATTTGTAAATTGCGAGTCACAGGAAGAATTAGATTACTTCTGGGAAAAGCTTTCTGTGGGCGGAGTAAAATCGAGATGCGGATGGCTTAAGGATAAATTTGGCTTGTCATGGCAAATTGTTCCTTCTGTGTTAGGTGAACTGTTGCATAACAATGATCCTGAAAAATCAAAAAGCGTGATGGAAGCAATGCTTAAAATGGATAAGCTTGATATTCAGGTTTTGAAACAAGCTTCGGAATAAGGATGAATATCCATTGATTTTTTCTTAAGAATTCGGCGTGAATCAAAATTGCTTGTGCCGCTCCCGGTTGATTAAATTTATTGCTGCTTATAATTCCTTTGGCTGTATTTGTATTTGCTTAAAACATCGCGGTTTTCCGGGCGCATAAATATTTCCATAATCTGGTTACATTTGTTTAAGCTCGTGTACAATCCGGGTTGGTTAGCCTTCTTCAGGAGCGGGACATTTCATATAGTTAAACATGACAAAAAAAACCCGAATTTTCATCTGGCTGATAAAAATAATTGCCGCATTTATCATGCTTCAGTCACTGTATTTTAAATTTTCCGCGCATCCTGAAGCTGTCTATATTTTCACTACACTCGGCATGGAACCCTGGGGGCGCATTGGCTTAGGTGTGCTGGAACTGATTGCTTCCATACTCATCTTAATACCCCGCACATCATGGATCGGAGCTGTGCTTGCCCTTGGGCTGATGAGCGGTGCTGTATTTTTTCATCTTACCATCCTTGGATTTGTTGTTTATAATGATGGCGGGAAATTATTTATCATGGCGATTATAGTGATTCTGTGCTCTGCAATAATCCTATGGGCAAACAGGCGCCGTGTTCCCGTTTTGAAGAAGCTCGTTGCAGGCTGAATAATTCATTACTGTAAATTTTCCACCGCAGGCTTCAAATATCAATTCAAGTTTTGGGTAGTTGGCATTCAGTTGATTCCAAATTTATCGGTAACCATTCCGAAGCGAGCGCCCCAGAAAGTATCCTGAAGGGGTATTGTGATCTTTACGCCCCGGGCCATCATGCCGAATATCTTTTCCATTTCAGCCACAGCAATCATGTCAATGGAAAGGGAAATGTTATTTCTTTCAATCGGTTTTAGACCGGGCATTGAATCAGAAGCCATGAGGGTTGCATTGCTGAATTTAAAGGTGGAATGCAGAATCGAAATATTGAATTGAAATAATTTCACCACCAAGGCAATCTTTGTAAAAAGTGAGTGCAGATTCGCAGTCACCGGCGAAGTTTAAGTAGGGGATGAGATTCATGACTGTTATTTTTTTTAAAAAGCGCAGTTCCAAAATTATGAGGTGTTTCAGACATTTGAAACAATTTTTTCAATGCGGTTTTGAAGGGCTTTTCCCACCGAGGAATCTCCCCAGTCATTTTTAAGGAAATATGCTTTTTGAATTCCTGATTGATCTAAAGCTGCAAGATGCATGTAGAAGTTGCGTGCAATATCATCTGCATCTCTAATGGAACCAAGTGAGATGAGTATGGTTTTTTGTGCCGTAAATTTTTTCTTCTGTTCGGCAGATAAGGTTGCGATCTGCTCAAGAGTAAGCAGAAGGGCCGCATCTTTTTCATTTTCAAGATCGTTAAAATGATGAGCGATGGCGACTGGTGTGGCCGGAGCATAGTGGCGATACTTTATTCCGGGGATAGCACTATTTATAGCATTCTTTTCATAAAGAAATTTAATTGACGGCAATATCCGGCGGATCTCTTTTTCGCCTATCGCACCGGGCCGGAGAATAAAAATTTCATTTGAATTCCGGGCATCCGTTATGGTGGATTCTAATCCAATACCGCTTGTCCCACCATCAACTATCCCCACAGGCTTATTTCCTAAATCCCGTTCTACCATGGCAGCTGACGTAGGTGAAACACGGCCTGAAGTATTGGCACTGGGTGCTGCAACGGGAAGATCAAATCCGCGCAGGATCTGAAGAAAAATTTCATGCGACGGTATGCGTGCAATCACTTGCGCACTTCCGCAGGTGGCAAATTGAAGGGGGGAGTTTTCTTTAAGATCAAGCATACAACTAATGGGCCCCGGTGAAAAGTGCTGCATGAGCATTTCAGTTGCAGCGGGAATGTCTTTAACATATTTCCTTATCTGATCTATGCTGTGGAAGTGGCAAATAAGCGGATTGTCGGCAGGACGGCCTTTTATTTCAAAAACTTTTGAAATGGCAGTGGGATTCATTGCATCTGCCGCAAGCCCGTAGACGGTTTCAGCAGGTACGGCAACCACCTTTCCTTCTTTCAAAAATTCTATGGCGCGGCTGGCATTTATGGTCATATTCATTTTATAGCAAATGATCCGGCAAACCGGCTCACGTCTTTTGACTTGTGAGCAGAAGCATAAAGAATTACGTAACGCTTATCACCAGAATAAAGGAACAAACAGCTTCCTCTCATTTTATCATTCCGCTGAACGGAATAGTACTTTTCTTCAGTACTCTTATTAAGGGTAATGTCAGCGATATTTTTAACAGATAGAAATACACGAATGTCATCATCATCAATGGAGGCAGGAAAAATGATTACCCTGAAATCTTCCTGCCGCGATATCTGATCTTTATTACTCAGGGAATAGAGCCAGATAATTCTTCCTTTCATTGTGTCAGTCGTAATTACAGGAACAGATGGAAATTCTGCAGTGAAATTATTCCTGCTGGAAGTGATTTGATACCAGCCGTCTTTCATGAGATGATTGAATACAGGAATCACCGGCAGCACTGTATATCCCATGGTACGAAGCAATGCGATCACGCCATCATCCTCTCCGAGATGACCTGCACCTACAGCAACAAACGTGGAATGATGCCGGATCATGGTATCAATTCGTATTGCCATTCTCAAATTACGATCGGTGATCAGTGCGCGGTATAGTGAATCTGGTAATGAGAGATCATTTTCAAAGGACATCATTTTATGCAGATCATTAGACAGGTAGTATTGCACCATCTGATGAAATCCCGCGGTGTCATCAGAATATTCACGAACAGATTTCATCAGGAGCCGCGCCTGATCGCTATAGGTCATCACATCGAATATGTCCATCTGCTCCTCCACTGTTTCAATTCCCAGAACCACCTTACGCTGGCTGCGTGCCTCACTCTCCAGATACTGGTCGAGAAAGGGATCATTGTTCCGGCGAATGGAATCATTTCCGCTCATCATTTCAAGCATCATCGCAACATACAGGGGCTTCATTTTTTCAAAATAAGAAATCATAAGACCTGCATTCCACATCGCAAAATATTGCACAGAATCGTACTGCCGTTGCGTCAATAAGTTTCTAAGCGTGCCTCCGTTTTCCATGAATACATTCTGCATCATTGTTGACTGTGTGTTTTCATCAACTATTACCTCCATTGCAAAGGCTTCGCACTTCTCAAATGCAGGAAGCACTGAGTCGGCAAAATGAAATACACGCGGATCAGATGAGTGCATGGTTCCATACAGATAGGAGGGATGCTCTAAATTTTTTCCGCTGATCCGCCATAGAAGGGAATTTCCCTGGCCCCATGTATTAAATGAAAAGTTAAAAAAGAAGAATGAAAAATGAAGAATGATGAAGGAATAATAAAAATTTTGTGAAACAATTTTCATAGAGCTTAAAGACTTCAAAAAATTAGCTTATCAATACCCGCGCGGCTCAAAATTAAGTGAAGTGGAATTTTCATGGGAGGAAAAAGGAATGTGTTGAAAAACGGAGTACCCTGCCTTGCCATGAAGGCGGAAAGAAATTACTTTTACTCACAAAGAATTATGAATGAAAAAACTTGTTCTCTTAGCTGCTCTTTTCTGTTTCCTGCAAAGGCCTGCAAAAGCGCAGGTGTGTACACCCATGTGGGTGGATACAGGATTTGGAATTAATCCCGACACCATTCTCAACCTTCCTCCTGCCTATGCGGGTTCACCATACGATGCGGTAGTTCAATTCAAAACACCGGAATCTGCCCTTTATTATGGAAGTACAATCAACATTGATCATGTTGTGCTGACAGGTGTTGATGGTTTAAGCACCATTCCTGCAAGTGTACCTTTTTATTTTCAGTGTAATCCTTCCGGTTGTTCCTTTCAAGCTGACTCTGTGGGTTGTGTAAGAATACAAGGTACACCCGCAACACCGGGAACGTATGATTTAATTATCCAGGCAAATGTATTTATCACTGCCGTTTTGTTTCTTCCTTTTCCCACCCCGGGTTATCGAATCATTGTAAATAATCCAATCGCCATTCCTGCAATTAGTCAAACGCAATTTGATGTTTCACAAAATTTACCTAACCCGGTAACTGACAATACAAATATCTATGTGAATCTCCCGCATGCAGGAAAGTTTACACTCAGGATTTCAAATATGGTGGGAACTGAAGTACTGAAGCATGAAGAGGAAGGTATGAAAGGAAGGAATATCGTAACGGTTCAGGCCTCAGGCTTTGAGCCGGGTATTTATCAATATAAGGTGAGTCATGATGATAGTATCATCACCCGAAGGATGGTTGTATTCCGGAGATAAAAAGTTAAATGTTCGCAAATGCTTTACTTGTAAGCTTGTTCAGGTGAATGCTGTAACCTGCTTATTTTCAATACTTTACATTGTGTAAATTAAGTTAGTTTTTGGGCTTTCGGTAATGTTCAATTAACGTATTCGGCTTCAAGTAACTTTGGTTAAGTATATTTTTATGGCAAAAATCTCTATCAATATCAAGCAGGCGACCATTGAAAAACCAGGGGTAATTGCGGGTATTGATCTTGGCACTACAAACTCCCTGATTGCCTTTGTAAATAAAGAGACCGGCAAAGCAGAGTGCATAAAAGATGATGGTGAAAATTCTCTGGTTCCTTCCGTCATACATTTTGATAATGATGGAAATATTCTTGTTGGAGCCGAAGCCAAACCTTTTCTTATTTCCGATCCCGGGCGTACTATTTACTCTGTTAAGCGGCTGATGGGAAAATCCTATCCGGATGTTCAGGGACAGGCTAATTATTTTGGTTACAGAATTATTGATCAGGATGAGGAAAAGCTTGTTAAGATCCGGGTTGGCAATAAATTTTATTCACCGGTTGAGCTTTCTTCATTCATTTTAAAAGAACTTAAGCTAAGGGCTGAAAAGGCCCTATCCAAGCTCTCTCTGGAAACCACCGAAATAAAAAAAGTGGTTATCACTGTTCCTGCATACTTTAATGATTCACAAAGGCAGGCTACCCGCGATGCAGGCAAACTTGCCGGCCTTGAAGTGCTTCGCATTATTAATGAGCCCACTGCAGCATCCCTCGCTTATGGGATTGGCTTAAATACCGGTGCTGAAAAAACAATTGCCGTATATGATCTCGGAGGTGGCACCTTTGACATTTCCATTCTTAAAATATATCCGGAGGCATCCGGCGGAATCTTCGAAGTGCTTTCTACCAATGGCGATACCTTTCTGGGCGGTGATGATTTTGACAGGGCGATCGTTGACTTCTGGCTGTTGCAGAATTCTATCCCGATAGAAAAAATATCTGATGATAAATCATTTGGCCAGTCTATAAGGTTAAAAGCTGAGGAAGCAAAAATTTATTTAAGCACTCACGATTCTTATGAGGAACAGTATGAGTTCTTCGATCTAAAAATTTCAATTCATGAATTTCAGAGCAATACGAAACATCTCATTAATAAAACAATTGATTGTGTCAAGAAAGCCCTGAGAGATGCTATGGTTGATATCAGATCAATCGAAACAGTGGTAATGGTGGGTGGTGCAACAAGAATTCCGGCTGTGAAGCAGGCAGTGTCAGAATTTTTTGGGCGGGAAGCTCATGACAACCTCAATCCTGATGAAGTTGTAGCTCTTGGTGCAGCTATTCAGGCCGATATCCTGGCAGGCAATCAAAAGGATATACTGCTTCTTGACGTAACGCCACTTTCGCTGGGAATAGAAACCCTCGGTGACCTGATGGATGTGATCATACCGCGTAATTCAAAAATCCCCACGAGCGCCGCCCGGCAATACACTACCTCAACAGATGGACAAGTGAATATGAAGATTGCCGTGTACCAGGGCGAGCGGGATGTGGTGAAGGATAACCGCAGACTTGCCGAATTTATTCTTACCGGCATCCCGCCGATGCCTGCCGGGCTTCCCAAAGTTGAGATCAGTTTTGTACTGAATGCTGACGGTATCCTTAAAGTGCGTGCAAAAGAATTACGCAGCGGGACTGAGCAAAGCATTGAAGTGAAGCCACAATATGGATTAACGGATCAGGAGGTAGAGAAAATGCTCCTCGATTCAATCACAAATGCTAAAGATGACATGGAAACACGTGCCCTGCTCGAAGCAAGGTCTGAAGCAAAACAGCTTGCAGAATCAGCAGATAAGTTTCTGAAGAAGAACAGTAAACTATTGAGCGAAGATGAAAGATCCGGAATTCAATTGCATGTGAAGGAACTTGAAGCGGTTATTGAAAGCGAAGACAAAGATTTGATTCATCGCAAGCTCGATGAGCTGAATGAATTTACAGCACCCTTTGCCCATCGTGCAATGGATGCAGCAATAGGAGAGGCCATGAAAGGGAGAAAGATATAAGTTAAAGAAAAGGCAGACCTGCCAAAAAGATTTACCGGATAGTTAAAACCACCATCCTAATTTAACATTCAGAAATCCGTAGGATTGCTCCTCAGAAAAAGCGAGTGTTGCGGTGAGAACTGCAAGTGAAAACGGGCTTAGCCAGATTCCCCCGCCATAGCCGGTGTGTAGCTTATGCTTATCAATGCCATCCTGCCATACTTGTCCATTGTCGAGCAATCCAACTATACCAAAATCAGCAGGAAAAATGTATGCATTAAAATGAAACAATCGCAACCGTGCTTCAAAGTTATTATAGGCAGATGCTTTTCCTGCAAATCTTTCTCCGAGAAATCCTCTTACATTTTCTCCGGTTCTGCCCCCGATAATATTTGCCTGGTAAAATTCAAACTCGCCAAGATTATAGCCGCCTCCAAAACGGGTCGCCAGGGTAAGCACTGGTGTCGGGGATCTGGAAGAATAAAAGTTATAAAGGAATGAAACATAG
>JBDSEA010000231.1:0-6466 GCA_039920305.1 Chitinophagales bacterium | reverse complement strand
CTGTGTGCGATTTTGAGAATACGTTTTTATTGTACCCGTGGTCATTACAGGATTACCGCTGTTGCCTGAATACATATTGTATGATTCGTGGTATCCGATCCAGTAAGTATTCTCACCATTTGGAAGCCAGTCATCGAGGGAAAGTATATTGCAGTTAACGCAGAAATCACTTCCGACCTTCTTAAAGGGTCCCTGATCTATGAACTGAACACAGAGCGGCTGATTGGCAGAGTTACCCCGTTTTTGAAGGGTAAAATTATAACCGTAAGAACCCAAATTGTTAAAAGCTCGCCAGTTCGCTGTATTTTGATTGTTTCCCCAAATCACGTATTCATTGCTTATATCACCATTTCCCTGGGTAGTAATGGTCTGAAGAACTGCTTGTGGGGGTGATACAGCCTCTGTGACCGGAGAAATCAAGCTATTCCCGGCAGTAATAATTTTGTCTTCAATATTATCAGCTAAGCTTGTCACAGTTACAGCGTAATAATAAGAGGATGATGCAGTAGAAGTCACTACATACAACCCCCGGTCACTCGATAATGCGGGCTGGTTACCGGTAATCACAAAGTAAAAACTCGAATTCTTTAAAAGTGATTTCCGTATATTTTTTCCGGAGTTATCCCGCACATAGCCCATAAAGTTTTCAGGAATGAGCTGGGTGGATAGTGTGATAGGGGTTAATGAGCGATAAACATTATATTGGAGATTCGTAACATTTGCATTTTTCCATGTTAGAAACACCTGGCCGCTCTGATACAACGCTGTTATCTCCGTAATGGAATAACCCCGGGTTGATGTGGGTTGCAGAAGGCATATAAAAATGATTGGTAATAGCGGGAGCAGCAGTAGTTTTTTCATAAAAGGATTTTAGAAAGTGTTAAAAGGGTAGCTATAAATGACTATACGGAAGATTAGTGAAGTTGTTTCACTTGTATGCCAGTTACCTTAACTTAAACCTTTCTTTAATCCAGCATGGCGATTTTCAGCGCTAAATCCTTATATTTTAATAGAATTATTTTTTTGCATGATGGTGAGAGCGATTCCAAATACCACGCTTCTTCTTTGAAGGCACTGGAGTATTTAGAAGATGGCTCCGGAGAGAGGAAGTCATTCTTTGCAACAATGTGCTGATAGCGGCATCAAACAGAAGATCATCGCTGCCTGCATAAACTATATTTTGTTCTGGCACCCCGCGGGCAGCAGCGGGTTTTGCGTCTGCTGTAAAAATGTTCATCGTAATGAGAAGAAGTGCTGATGCCCGGATTATTTTTATTGGTTTCATTTTAAAGTTTTTTGAGTTAGTTCAATAGTGATTTTAAGGATATTTATCCGTTAACTTTTTTCTTTCCTTGCTTATTACTCTTAACAGCAATACCAGGACTATTTACCATCTGGCTATGTGCAGCAGAAGTCATTTGCTGAAGGAGTGCGTTTACACGAATGTCACTGGGAATGCTTTCGTTACTAATGGTAACTGAATCCTGTTTAACACTCCCGTTAAGGACACATGGATTACAGGTTTCAGCATAGCTGCCGATTGAGCAAATGAGCAGGGCAGCAGCGAATACAATCTTTAAAGTTTTCATTGTTAGGTTTATTTAGGGTTATCAATTTTTTTTCTGTTTGTGTTTACTAAATATTAGTCGCGTGGGGTAAATGTTTTGTTACAGGTGATCTTAATTTTCTTCCATGAAATTTATCACGGGCCCTTTCTGAAGGGGTGAATGCGGAAGCTGTGAACAGCAGAGGAGAATTAAAATCAATGTTATTCATAGTGATCTTTTATGTTTATTTCAATTATTTGAAACTCCTCCCTTTTTTTTCATCAATTCAGTAAGCAGAATCAACGGTTACATCGCCCTGATTGATTTCAATGTGTTTCCCATTTTTTTCTATGGTTACATTGCCGTGATCAATTGAAATATGGTGGCCCTTACTGTGCCAATCAGTATGATCTTCTCCTGAATCTTCTTCCTTTGGGCAATTCACACAATCCAGTCCCTCTGGTGTCATCTTCCATTCGTGACCAAGCATTTTCCGGTCCCAGGTATCCGTTGTGTTTTCAATATCATCGAGCATCCATCCGAGTGATTTATTAAATATTACTGATTTCCCCAGAGGAATATGAAGCGTGATCCTCACGTTCTGACCGCGATATTTTTGATCAGTCCTCAGTACAAAATAGTTTGGCAGCTTAATCACTGAATCATTAATTGAGTACCGGTATGTCACCTGGGAGGCCAGGTGATGCGCTTCCTGATAAGTGCTGCCCCGTGAATTGATTTCTGTAACGATATATATGGAGTCATTCGCGCTTTGTTCAACTTTAAGTTTTACAACCGGACAGATTACTGAATCCCCTTTTTCACTTGAAATGATGAGATTATCAAAATCCCCGACGTTGAAGTCATCATCCTTGACCGCCCAATGGGGGTCTGCGGTTAATATTATTTTATTGGAGTTGATGCCTGGGGGAAGAGCGGTCTGGCTTGATTTCGAATTAACCCGGTATTCACTCGCTATGTTAATTCCTGCAATGATGCAGATACCCAGTCCTATGAGCCACAGGCCAGACATTACTGCACCGATCATTTTAAAATTTAGATTAACCTTGAAAAGTATCTTCAGTCCGTTGAGAAGAAGAAGTGTAAATGGAATTCCTATTGCCAGCAAACCTCCGATTATCAGCCACCATATTTGCGGAGGTGTGATCACCATGTGCAAAATCTCGTGAGGTATGGCAAAGTTCACGACACCGATCCCGCTGAAAATGGCGATTGTTAAAAAAAGCAGTACCGCAATGCTCAGTAAGGTGATGAAGATGCCAAAAATTGCCGCTATAAATTTTATGATTGCTCTGATAATGTCAGTGATAAAATCCCCGGCTTTTCCGGATGCACTTCGCACTCTTCCTCTCATCTTATCTGAGGTCACCTCGCTGGCGAATGTTTGTCCGCGCTTCCTGAGCTGCTCCATTTCATCCTGTACGCTTTTTTTGATGTTCTCGATGTTCACCGGCTCGCCCCGCATCTGTAATTTTTCTCCTGCTGTTTTGGCTTCCGGAATAATGATCCACAGAATAATGTAGATCAGCAAGCCTGTGCCCGCAAAAATGATCGAGAGTGCAAATAGTAATCGCATCCAGAGCGGATCAATGTCGAAGTATGCGCTGATGCCCGAACATACTCCACCGAGGATCTTGTCATCCGGGTTGCGGAAGAAGCGCTTCTTCATGGTTTCGTAATCAAGGGCTTCATCTGTTTTACCCATACTGCCGGACTGGATTTCTTCATCGCCTGCAACCTGCTCCGGCCTTCCCATGACATCAATCACTTCCTGAACATCATTCATCACGATCACATTCCTGGAAGCGATTAGCTTCTCAGTGAACATTTCAGCCATGCGGCTTTCGATGTCGGTTATTATCTCTTCCCTGCCCTGAACACCTGAAAAGTGCATCTTAAGGTTGTCAAGATATCTTCTCAATACCTCGTAGGCATTTTCATCAATATGGAACACAATGCCGCTTAAATTGATGGTGACTGTTTTATTCATGGCTTAAATCGTTTTGAGTGGTTTGATTGGAAATGATTTCCTGGGTTTCAGTTTTTTTGGTAGCACTTTCAACAGCCTGAACCAATTCAGCCCAGGTCTTGCGCAGCTCTTCGAGAAATTTTTCACCAAGGCCTGTCAGCTTATAATACTTTCTTGGCGGCCCGGACTTACTCTCTACCCATTGATAGCTCAGGTAGCCATCATTCTTAAGACGGGTGAGGAGCGGATACAGCGTTCCTTCCACCACGATCAACTTTGCCGTCTTCATGCGTTCAAGAATTTCTGAAGAGTAGCATTCGTTCTCATCGCTTCCGATGATGCTCAAAATGCAGAACTCCAAGATCCCTTTCCGCATCTGGGCCTGTATGTTCTCTATGTTCATGGCTTTACTTGGTTGTTTGTATTGTAAGTACAATGTGACGCAAAGATATATGTACGAATTGCTACCTTGTATCACAAAGTACTAAAATAATTTAATAATTTGTATAAATACCTGATAATGAGGATAATAAAATTACAGTACTATGCATAGAAAAGTACTATTCAATTGAATCTTTATTGAAAATTGCAGTTCGCAGGTGAGAATTTGCTTAACAATAACTGTTCACATGGGAAATCAAATATTCAGAAAGTAGCTTTCTTGATTTTTCTTTGGAACAATATAAAAAGTATGATCGTTTTAAGATTCTTCCTCTGCTACACTGTACCAGTCAATCTTTCTTGTCAGGTACATGATGGTAGCAAGAATGAGGAAAAGCCCGATACTGCCCAGCAACAAAGCATAATCTTCCAATTGCAGAAGTGAGTAGAAGAAACCATATAATAATGCGAGTAATCCGGCAAATAATGCCGTAAGGAAATTGTTTTTAAAAATGGTTTTCACATAAAGTGTCACGAGTATAAGAATGCATACGCAGCCAATCAAATACGCAAGATTGAATTTCAAATGCTCACTGATGGAGAGAAGCAAAACATAGAACAGGCAGATGGCAAAGCCAACCAGGAGATATTGAATCGGGTGAATCCGTCTCTTATTCAGCACCTCCACAAAAAAGAAAGTCAGGAAGGTGACGATGATAAACATAATGCAGTATTTCACTGAGCGCATGGTCTTCAGGTATTCATCCACAGGGAGCAGGAGCTTTACCCCGAAAGAGGAATAACTGTCATTCTCAACTGAGCGATTTTCGGTATTGCCTGAAATAAAGGGGCCGCTCCCTTGCTGCGGATAGTTCCGGTTCAACTGCAAGACCTTCCATGAGGCCGTGAAACCCTCAGCAGTAATTTTTCTTTTGTCCGGAAGGAATGAACCGGTAAAGCTCGGGCTGCCCCATGCTGATTGAAGCGATACCACTGTTTCTTTTCCAAAGGGAAGGAAATTAAGCGAAGTGCTTCCATTCAAATTGAGATCAAAGTCAAAATGCAGCTTTGAATCCTTACTTACAGGCAATTTGAAGCTCGCTCCGGAACCAAACAAATCATGCACCGGCAAGCCCGGGTTGAAATTATAGACAGTATCATTCAGCCTGAAGGTGATGTTATCATTGATGCCCTTCATATCCGGAATTCCCAAAGAAATAATGGCATTCTGAAACTGGTAATCACTTTCAGGGATATTCAACTCTTCCACGTTAAGACGGCTGAAATTTCCCGTAATGTGAAGCCTGCTGTTGTACAGCATCACAATATAGATTCCCCGGTATCGCTTTTCTGGTTGAAGGTTGCCCGAAATGTTCAGATCATCGGGAAGAAAATGGGCATAATGCAACTCCTCTTCAATGCTCCCATTGCTGTTGCGGATTCTCTCAATATATGGAACGGAGATCACCGGACCGGCGATCGTCTGCTCCCCGCCCCACTTTGAGCTTACCTCGCTGATGGCACCATCGCGAGCTGCCTGCCTTTCATATACCAGCGAGGTAAGCATGCTGGTAGGGATGAGCAGGATAAGAATCAAAATACCGATCGAGATCAGCTTGAGTGTGATCGAGCGGCGTGCCCAGGTATTCAGGCGGTCAATTACTGAGGGTTTTTCCATGGAGTTGGTTTTTCACCGGTAAACTTTCCCAATGTATAAATATTATAATGTCAGGAAGCTTTAAGAATTCTTTCACTATTCGGATATAGTTCTGGTTTTCCACAGACGTGAATAAGATTTCAATCAGGTAGCATTCCGAAAATCTACTTTCGGCATCTTCTGAAATTTTTTCACACACCAAATTGTTTTAAAAGCTATGACCAAACCCCATTCTCTCAGGCAGACTTCTGCGGATGATATCCACCGTGAGACCTATACATACAATGAAGTATTAAAAGCAAGCATCGAATATTTCAGCGGTGATGAGCTTGCCGCAACCACCTGGATGAATAAGTATGCGGTGAAAGATGCCCATGGGCATTATTTCGAGCTCACACCGGATGATATGCATCACCGCATGGCGCGTGAGTTTGCAAAAACAGAGTTGAAATTCAAAGAAGGCTCGATGCTTAACGGGTCTTTCAAGCATCTTTCTGCTTATGGACAAAGCCGGAGTACCCTGGATGAGGGAAAAATTTACAGCTACTTTAAGAAGTTTCAATACATCATTCCGCAGGGGAGCGTGATGGGTGTGCTTGGAAATCACACGATGATTGCTTCACTTTCCAATTGCGTGGTGCTTCCTGAGATTTATGATTCTTATGGAGGAATCTTCTTTACCGATCAGCAGCTTGCCCAGCTCTTCAAAAGAAGATGCGGAGTCGGCATTGACATCAGCACCATTCGTCCAGCGGGTGCTGAGGTCGCTAACGCGGCCGGCACCACCACCGGTGCCGTTTCATTCATGGAAAGGTTTTCCAATACAACCCGTGAGGTGGCTCAGCATGGCCGCCGGGGTGCCCTCATGATCACCATGGACGTGGCACATCC
>JBDSEA010000230.1:0-42498 GCA_039920305.1 Chitinophagales bacterium | reverse complement strand
GATGGATTGGGATAAACTGAAAGGAAATTATTACCATATTCTGAAGCATCACTTTCATTTCCAACTCTTAACGGACAAGTGCAGCCATTACAATAACTGATAGAGAAAGGAGATCCATAGATGGTAGTAAATTTATTGGGTGAACAATAGGATGTGACCCTCCACTTAAAATAGCCAGTTCCCGCAACTGTATTATCAGTAATTGTAAAAGGGCTTATAGCACCATCAATGGCAATCCATGGTCCGTTGTCTTCCTGATATTCCAGCTTATACTTCCAGACACACGGTTCTACAGTCCAGCTTACCTTGGCACAAACGGCAGCGGTAAGAATTGACAGACCTCCGGGTGCGACGCAGGGTTGAGCCAGCTCAAACTTTCTGAAATAAAAATCTTTCTCAAAATTGTTTGTAGTATAACCTGCAACTATATAGGAACCATCGTACACCCTTTTGATGGTATACGCACCATCATTACCGATTTTGCCTATTGATTCGTTCCAAATAAACTGGTTGGTGATAGGGTCAATTTTAACGAGCCAAATATCCTCAGAAGATACGTCGGGAGGACAATCATAATGATTACAAGAAACTTCACATGATGGGCAGCCAGGTTGAGCGGGTTTATTTGATTCAGTAATCCCCGCAAGTAAATAACCGCCACATGTTAATGCCGAGCTGAATCCCTTATCATTTTTTCTGCCTCCATAGGATCCGCCTACATTCGCATTGACGCATTGGTATGTAAAGCTTAGATTCGGATTTGCAATATTATTTAAGGTCTTAACTGCCCAGAAATCATGAGTGCCCCCCCAGCATCCATAAAAAAATTCCGGATGCTGAATACCGAGGGATAAGAATCCATCATTGATGCCTGCGCAAGAATTGAATGTTCCATCATGAGTTTGAATAACATTGAAGGAGCCATAATCCCATGTGAACTGAGCATTGATATTGCCGTAATGTTCAGAGGTAAAAGTGGTAAAATCAGGTTTAATTTTAACGAGAAGCAATTGAGAGTTAATAGAGGGTTGAGAATTGCAAGATGTGCAAAATCCGGATACAACATAATAATTAGTATAGCAGTCAATAACCAGACTGCGCGCATAATCAAGACCCACTGCATCAGCATCGCCGGAGTAAACTTTTGAGTAAGCAGGGTTAAGATTCCCGTTGGGAGGAATTTTAAAAACCCAGTAATCACCATCTACATGCACCATTGGTGGAACGTCAAAATTTCCAATATTTGCTGTGCCGGCAATTACGTAATCACCAAAATTGTCCTGTTTTATATCATAGCCAATATCGTTGCCGGTACCTCCATATTCTTTACCGGGATACAGACCGCTGTTCCAACCAGATGCCCAGGTACCATCCAGCTTTAATTTTCCAACCCAGGCATTATTGTTTTTGTTGCCCATAGGATTAAAATGATCTGTTGCAGTGGACCCGCAAATAATAAGAAAGCCATCAGTTGTTTGTTCTACCTGGTAAGCTACGTCTGCGCTGGCTTGGGCATCAACGATTATGGGATTTGTGATTCCCCAGACACCAACGGTGTATTTAGAACCATCGGGGTTAAGTCGCATAATACAAATGTCTTTGCCTGTAATTCCCATATCAGCAGACCCAACCGCAATGTACCCGTCATCCTTGACGCCGGAAGGATCTGCAATTGGTTCGACGTCCCAGATCTCATCATCAACACCGATGTCATACATTTTTGGCCAGCCGGAAAAAGTTGAAATGTTTATTTCCGCGCCATTGCAAATACACTGTGAGTGAACAGTGGATATTTGAAGAAAGAAAATATTGCAAAGAGATTTTAAATTTTTCAGTACGATTTATTAATAAATGACTAACCAAAGATAAGGGGAGTTATTCGAAAGAAAAATTCTTTTTCGCGGAAGAAATTGAAACGGATGGCGCTTTGCGAGACTTCTATTGAAATGCATTTGACACTGTTTATTCGCAGGTGTTCTCACCCGCCCACCTGCATTTCAATCACGTGATATCACCGACGAATAGAATAGTGATAAATGAATTTTTTTATTGGCGGTTGTCCTCATTGCGCTGGCCGGGATTTGTATTCCCGGCCTCACCCGGATCAACTCTTTTATTAATTTATGGTTCCGGATTTACAAAACCTCTCTTCTGTTAAGGTCGGGATTACAAATATTATAAATCCCCACTAACAGGGAGAAAGCCGTATACCGCTTGCGAAAAATATGAGAATATGCTTCAAGAAAATTCGAAGCTAAAGGATTTGAAAATATATATCAGACGTAGGGGTTCAGCGGAATTGATGCAGCAAAGAAATTGTAGACTACCAAAGGTAAGCCATGCAAGAAATGTTCTTACACCAGTCTACGTAAGCAACATAATGTTTACCCTATGTTTACCCCGAAATGAAAAAATGCCTCATAAGTGATTGACTTACAAGGCATTATCAAGTAATGAGGCGGTCTGGATGGGCCAAATTGAAACTTATAAGAGTTCATTGGCCAGATTAGCAAGTTCGCTCCTCTCCCCTTTCTCGAGTGTGATGTGGGCATACATCGGGTTGCCCTTGATTCGATCAATCAGGTAGCTCAACCCGTTACTCCTGGAATCAAGATATGGAGTGTCAATCTGGTGAATGTCGCCGGTGAAAATTATCTTCGTGTTTTCGCCACCACGCGTGATAATGGTTTTCACTTCAAGCGGGGTAAGATTTTGAGCCTCATCAACAATAAAAAACACATTGGAAAAGCTTCTTCCCCGAATATATGCAAGCGGACAAACGACCAGCTTTTCATTTTCCACCATATCGCTGATCTGTTTCCATTCCTTATCCCGCTCGGAAAACTGGTTCTTGATGAATTTCAAATTGTCCCATAGTGGCTCCATGTAGGGATTGAGCTTACTCTTAATGTCGCCTGGCAGGTAGCCAATGTCTTTATTACTCAGCGGCACAATGGGCCTGGCCAAGTATATCTGATGAAAGTTTCTTCGCTGCTCAAGGGCTCCGGCGAGAGATAGCAGGGTTTTTCCTGTGCCTGCCACA
Source organism: Chitinophagales bacterium (assembly GCA_039920305.1). Taxonomy (GTDB): domain Bacteria; phylum Bacteroidota; class Bacteroidia; order Chitinophagales; family UBA10324; genus DASRAJ01. The sequence continues at coordinate 39,455 of JBDSEA010000230.1, read as the reverse complement.
CCTTGCAAGGTTACAAGGCTGATGTTAGGATTAAGGATGGCTTCAAAAGCACAAATCTGCTCTGCATTGCGTGGCATGATCTGAAAACAGGAACGCTTTTTTGCCAGTTGTAGCATTTTGGAAGAGGCATCGTACACTGCTACAAGTGTCTTGCCCGCGTGATTGAGCAGATAAAAGTGATTCGGAATAGGGATGCCCTTTTTAAATAACAATGCAGCCTTACATTCTCCATGCTCATACAATTCATTAAGTACGGTTACAGGTACTTTATCAATAGAAGTTTTGCCGGTGTAAAGTTCTTTTGAGTTTTTGATCTTGCCGGTTTCATAATCTTCAGCAATCAGGTTCAATGCTTTTGCTTTGATCCGAAGATTAATATCCTTTGTAACCAATACAACCTCGCGCCCTGGATTGTCTTTTTTTACACGAAGAGCCGCATTCAGAATTTTATGATCGGCCTTTATTTCTCCAAATATTTTATCTGTGTCAATGCCATTGGGGTTACCCATTTCGATCTTGAAAAGCCCGTGGCTTTGCCCGTTAATATGAGTCCAGTCCTGCAATGAATCACTTCCGCTCGCTTTATCAATATACCGGATAAATTCGCGTGCGGCAAAATTCTTATCGTCATTACCTTTTTTAAACTGATCGAGTTCTTCGAGAACGGTTATAGGAATAACAAGGTCATGCTCCTTAAAATTTCTAATCGCATTGTAGTCATAAATAATTACAGAGGTATCGAGCACAAATATCTTCCTGTCGGTTTTCATTGGCTTCAGAAATTGAATGGTTAAAACTATTGCGCGTAAGAAGCGAATAGCGGTCCGAAGCATAAAAGAAATTCACAACTGGATTCAGAGTTGTCTTAAATTAAACAGGGGGAATCCTTTCTGCCAGCGTCAATGTATTACTACCAATTTGGAACTGAAATCTATTCCTTCTTTTTCGATTCTTATATAATAAATACCCTCGGGTAAATTTTTTACCAGGAGCTGCTCCTGTTCACCAGACAGCCTGCGTTGACATATTTCTTCACCAAAGCAATTAAACAATCGAAAATGCACAGTCTGATTTTCCGGATTATTAATAAATAAAATATCGTCAGCAGGATTGGGAAATATGTTAATTTCCCCCGGCCCCTCGTTTTCAGCTTCCCTGTTAACTACTGGATTTACAAGCCTGCATCCTATTTTGTTTTCATCATACAACGTATCTCCTATTTGATTTTGCAGGCTGGTGAGCTTATTTTTATAGGTATTCACCAAGCTACTGTACGATGAAGTGTTGATCAGATTAGTCATCTCAAGGGGATCATTGATAAGATCGAAAAATTCAGCAGTAGTATTCTTGCACTGGTAAGTAATGTACTTGTATTGCGTATCCCGAAGGGCAAATATATCTGGCAGTTGGCCCCATTCGTCTGAAAACCAGTAGTGATAATACATGGATTCACGAGTGGAGTCACCATTGAATAGCTCTTTCAGTGACATACCATCCATTTCATAGTTAACCGATATTCCTGCAGCTTTGAGTATACTTGGAGCGATATCAATGTTTAGCGCAAACTGGTTGCTTACAGATGATTCAGGAAACCATGCAGGATAGCGTATAAATAATGGAACCCGCAAGGACTGCTCATACGCTACCCTTTTTAAATCCAGGTGATGCTCCCCGAGCATATGCCCATTATCACTGGTGAAAACAATCATGGTGTTATTAAGCTTACCTGTACTATTGAGAGCGTTTAATATTTTTCCGATGCCGTCATTTACTGAAGCCATTTCTTCGTAAGTAAGAAAAAATAAGGAATCAGCCTGTTCCGGAGTAGCCTGATAAGTTTTGCCTAAATTGTATATACACAGCGGATAATTAACCGAATACTTTGCCGTATCAGGTCCGAGGGGCATTGGCAGATCATCATACACACCCTTATATTCCGGGGCCGGACTAAGAGGGGTATGTGTAGCATTATACGCCAGCCAGATAAAAAAGGGACCATTGGTTCTGGAAATTACTGCCGCCGCTGAATCACTGATAACATCCGTATCATAGCCTTGAATCTGTTTAGTGATTCCCGAATAATCATAGTTTGCAGCGGTATCATTTGCGATAACTGTTGATTCCATCCAGTAATCAAAATCATTATCTTCATAGTCAAAAATCTTATGATTTTTTCCAATTAAGGCTGTATAATACCCATTGTCCTTTAAAATAGCCGGTAGCAAAGGAAGATCTGGATTTAAAGAAGCCTGATTCTGATTATCGAAAACACCATGATGATTCGTGTACATACCTGTAGCAATGGTGGCACGGCTGGGTGCGCATAATGAATGTGTTACAAAACTATTTTTAAAATTAACCCCTTCATTTGCAATCCGGTCAATATGAGGTGTTTGAAAAAAGGATGGTGCCCCATTGCAGCTATAAAAGTCAAAACGTGAATCATCAAGAATAATCAACAGAATATTTGGAGAAACTGTTATAGTATGGAAGGATTTGATGGCGGACCAGTTATTCTGTGCTATCGGACAGGTGGATACCTGAAAATAATAGGTAGTATTAGACTGCAGCCCAGAGATATGAAATTCCGGATATTTTGTTTTAATAACTGTACTCATTGAGCCAGGTGTTAATCCAAAGCGGCAGTAAGCAGCATCAAATGAACAAGTGGTGGAGAAGCTAATCCTAACTATGGTATCTTCACTCACACTAATATTAAATGGTAATTGACACGATAAAAGTGTTGCACCCTTCCTTTTACCAATGCTTTTTGAGCCATCGTTGCAAATAGACCATACTTTAAACCCATATTGAGTACCGGCCGCAAGATTAGTGAAGGTGAAGAACGTATCGTTGACTGAATTCTGGGCTGACCAGTTATTCATTCCGCTTTTTTTATAGCTGACCTTGTAGAATGCAGCCCCTGATGCAGGCGACCAGTTCAGAGTAGCGCTGCATGATGTGATTCCGGATACATACAGTTTAGAGGGCGCCTCGGAAGCACACTCTTGCGCATATGAAGAGCGGATAGAAAATAAAATAACACTGAGAAAAAAGTAAAAAGGTTTCATCGGTTATTGCTGTTTTGAATGATGATAACAAGGTCTTTAATGGTAAAACAACTTAATTCATAATGACTTCCTTCCATTTACCACCCACCTGATAGATAATAGCATGATTTGGAAGCAAGCTTTTAAACTGAATGTGCACATCTCCATCAATGTGCATACCATAAACATCGTTTTCATAATCTCCCGCACCTATTCCCTCACGCCACCACCAGTTACCACCTTGGTTAAATTTCATTATAAGTGAATTTACCGAATCCTTAATCACAGTCACCCCATCCTGCGGAGTCATCATATTAAAATTCACAACATCATACATACTGCCCTTGTATTCCTTATGGCGAATCAGCGCAAGTCCTTCCTTTAATGCAGAAGGTTCACGGTAAATCCGGTACATTAATAAGCCGTGATAATTGTCAGCAATATTAAGAACAATCACCTGGTCGCGGTCATACCATCGAAAATCATCGAGCAGGGAATAATAAATCCGGGCTGAGTCGCGCCACCACATAACGGTTTTTAAAGTAAGAAAAACTGAGATTACAAGAATGATCAAGCATAGACCATAAAATAATTTTTTTGGTAGAGTAGAAAAAAGCATAACCATCATCAGCCAGAAAAACATGGATGCAAAATACCCGTACCGGTCATTTTCACCAATGAGCAAGGTAACCATGTAAAGCGTGAGCACCGGAAAAAGCGCAACAGAAAAAAGGATCCAGCACCATCCTGCAATTCTTATTTGTAGAGATATTTTCCTGTAGAAAGCGAAAAATAGCAACAGTAATAAAACTGCAGCGATTGCTAAAATCAACTGGACAGTGCCCGGCTCAGTAACACCAAATATTTCCATTTTAACCGAATGCTCAAAGTATCGGGTAAAAAGGAGATATTTAAGCAGATAGCTGAAGTAATTCGATAGCACATCCGGAAGATTAAACTTCAGGTGCACATCACTTCCGTAATGACCCATCCAGTCATGAAGAAATAGCTTATTAAGCAAAAGATAACCTGCAATCATTAAAAATTGCGGCACGATAAGGATCATAATTTTTCGGCTTGCATCCTGAATATTCTCCATTGTAACCAACCAAATCATAAGGGCAAAAACCAATAATGGAGTGATCAGCGCTACCTCGAGTGTGAGCAGGGAGAGGAAGAAAAAACCGTAAAGACCAAGCATGAATATGGCCCGGCTGGTTTCAAAATATCGCAGAGCCATGAATAAAATCGATAATATAAAAAATCCGGAAAGCAAATAATGAAAGCATACCTTCCATACCAGAACCTCTGCGGCATGGGGTGATAACAGAAACAATAGTGAAGCGATTGCAGAAAGTAAATCAGGATAAGGGATACCCTGCTTTTCCAATAATTTCCTGAAAAGATTATAGAGCAGAAAGCCATTCAATGCATGCACAAAACAAAACACTATAAGCCAGCTCCATCCATTCAGTTTGAAAACCTGATATAGTAAATACATGCAAAGTGCAGAGAACTGCTGATTTGCATGCCAGGAAAATGTATTCAGTGCATCGAGATAGGTTTTGCCGGCAAACATGTATTGCCATGCATAAAAATCGGTAACAAATCCTGCCTGGTATGATGGCAGATAGATAAACAGCACGGAGGTGAGGCACAAAATGAAAAACCAGAAATGCCTCGAAAATTTCATGGATGCTAAAAATAGAAATCAGAAATCTATTCATCGTGAGGTATAGACGGAATGATCATATCCTACTTTGCGCCCTTGTATTTTACAGCTTCTGCAAAATGCAGCCGGTCTTATGCCGCATCAAAGGATTGGAGGTTTCCCTTTCAGGCACAGAACAGTTCACAAATCCAATTGAAACTATTGTAACTATTTTCAAAGTGATTTTTTGTAAAAGGAATGAAGCCTGGCATTGAGTATTCTTACTTTTTCCTTCCAGTTGGAAGTTCCTAAGCTCGTTGGGAAGGGTTCCTGAGCGTAGAATGGAAATGGAGCTTTTAAAGGCTTGAGATGATCATCGAGTAATACAATGGTTTCATTAAGGTAACTTCTTTCCGCCTGCTGCTGATTTGGTTGGGTCGGGTCATTTTTAACACGCAGATGCGGATTCCCTTTTTCAGCAATCATGAAGAAATTATCCTTCATTGAGAGCCCGTGATCAACTTGCAGGCTATCGTTTAATAAAAATCCTGAATGTTTTCCGCTCAATAAAACATCCGTTGAATCTGCAAAGAAGAAATAAACTTTACAAAAACTAAAATTACTTCTGAATGCCTCCACAATTTGTTTGTTTTCCTCTCGCTGAATATTTTCAATCAAGGTGGCCTGTTGCTCGCTTCCCACACCTCTTAGTTTCGAGATCGCCTCAGCCCGTGAATGCAGGCGGACTAACAAAGCACCACCTTTAAGCTGTATTATGTAATGGGAGGCGGAATCCTTCCATGTTCCATATGAGGATAATGGTTCCTGTGCCTGCACTGAAAAAGCAAAGCCTGATAATACTATCAGAAGTGCTGTTATGTTTTTCATAATTGAAGGATCTTGCAATCACGAGGCAATCTTCATTCCGTTTTTCAATAAATACTCTGCGTTTTTACGATAAACCTTCAGAGCTAATTTTAATCTCGCCTACCTTTGCAAGCATAAATAATATATAGATGTCACTCTTCGAAAAACACAGAGAGAGAATTGAACGCAGTGTAAAAGCAAATCATGAACGTGGATATCATGCAGCCTATTCCGAATCGCCAAAAGGATATGATGAGCATGCTCAAGCGGAAGGTTTAAAGCAGTACCAAAGCTTTTTAAATAAAAAATTTTCATCTCTGCTGCAGAGTGATCCGTCAGAATGGGAAGGAGAAGAATCATCACCCTTTACGGGGGAATTACTCGGCGTAAAGTATCCGGTTTACGATATGGAAGCCTTAATAGCAGGATCGAAGGCTGCGTTTTCTGCCTGGAGAAAAACTACTCCGCAGGAGCGTGCGGGTATCCTCACAGAGTCACTGGAGAAAATTGAGGAGCACTTTTTCGAAATTGCTTATGCAACGCAGCACACTACCGGTCAATCCTGGATCATGTCATTCCAGGCATCCGGACCGCACGCAGCCGACAGGGCGCTTGAAGCAATTGCGATGGGTTATGAGCAGCAAATGCTTTTTCCCGCTGCGGCAATGTGGGAAAAACCAATGGGGAAATTTTCAGTGAAGGTTGAAAAAACCTATACTTCCATGCCAAGGGGCATCGGGCTGGTGATAGGATGCTCTACGTTCCCCGTCTGGAATTCAATGCCCGGACTTTATGCTAACCTGATCACCGGGAATACGGTAATCCTGAAACCACACCCCAAGGCAATTCTGCCTATTGCCATCTGTGTTGCCGCCATTCAGCATACACTCAGAGAAAATGGATTCGATCCGCATATTGTCCAGCTCGCTTCCGATACCACCTTGCGCCCTGTTACCATTGCACTGGCTGTTCACCCTGATGTAAAGCTCATTGATTACACCGGCAGCACCACCTTCGGCGACTGGATTGAATCTCTCCCTCATAAAATCACTTTTACCGAAAAGGCAGGAGTGAATTCAGTGATTATTGACTCCGTAAAGGATGTTGACGCCATGGCCCAAAATCTTGCCTTTTCACTTTCACTTTATAGCGGACAAATGTGCACGGCACCGCAAAACTTTTTTATTCCTGAACAAATTAAGTCAGGTGACCACATCCTCAGTCATGATGAAGTGGCTGGAAAATTAAAAAACGCAATTACCGGACTGGTGAATAATCCAAAACTCGGTGCGGGCATTCTGGGTGCTATTCAAAATGAAACAACGCTGGAACGTGCATCGGGTGCAGGGAAGCTGGGAGGAACTATGGCTTTGGAATCATCAAATGTGAAAAACGAAGAGTTTTCAAATTCAAGAACTGTTTCACCGGTTCTGCTTGAAGCATCCCCCGCCGATGCAAGAATATTCGAAAATGAATTGTTCGGCCCAATTGGGATTGTAATTAAAACTGCGGATACAAATGAATCAATAAAACTGGCAAAGGATATGGCGGTGCAGCATGGAGCAATCACTTGTGCAGCTTACTCAACTGATGAGCGGGTAATGAAGGAGATTGAAGAAGAAATGAATGAAGTATTTGTTCCTGTTACATTGAATTTTACAGGACCTTTATGGGTGAATCAGCATGCCGCATTTTCCGACCTGCATGGTACCGGGGGAAACGCTGCCGGAAATGCATCATTTACTGATCAATCTTTTGTAGTAAAAAGATTTGTGTGGATTGGAAACCGAAAAATGATATGATGCTCAGAATACAGACTCAATCAGTTTTACGGTGACAAAAAAGACAAGGCCTACAGTAAGCCATGCCCCTGCCTCCTCTAAGATAGTGGTGAAACCCTTACTTGTATCTGCTTTATTTGATATTGCTTTCATGGCGAAAGTATTTAGGTGTTTGTTTTTCAAATTTAGCGCCATCAACCGGCTGACAACAAATTTTATTAATCCATTAACAGGAACATGACTTTGTCCTGACAATTTATGCACATCCTTTCCCCGGTTTTTTCCTTAACCATTCAGATCCCAATATTTGATCACCGATTCAACTCAAATTTTGCGTTTTCATTCGATGTGCACCTTCTTTTCGAGGGGGGATGGAAGGGGACTAAGAAATAAATATTTTAAAGAATCATTTCTAGGCAAAAGCTAAAAAGCCACTTTCAGTTTCAACATATGCACACTAATCTTTCAGAGATCATTAGCTTGAGTGCAGGAATACTCTTGGTTATTTGGGGCATCTTATTCTTTTTTGGAATAACGAAATGGGGTAAAAGAAATTATAGAATAGGGAGCGTTGAGCTTACAAATGAATCACTGGGTTTGATCTTATTTTTTCTGGGAATGTGTTTTATGCTGCTCGGATTTTTTATTCCGGTGTTGAGCCCAAGATTTCTTTCGCCTGGAATGTCGTGATACAGCTTTTCAAAAATTGGAACTCAATAGAATATTTTCACCGGGCGACTTCAAAATTCTTCAACCACATTTGTTCCATTGCAGGCAATATCCATCCTGAATTCTGAAGGATAGAAAATTGAAGAGATAAAACTCAACCCGCAGCAAGACCAAATCTCAGCCGGTGTATCTGAATTTGATTCAGAGGTTTACTTTCTTGAATTGCGCAGCAGTGAGTGGGTGAAAACAAAACACCTCGTGAAGGAATAATTTGTTCATAGTTAATTCGCATGCACTTTTTTCTTCCGCCTGACTTTATATTTGATTTCAGGCTCTCTTGATATTAAAATATCGGCGGAAATATTCAATCGTTCTCTCAAAGACTTGATCATTCCAATTGTAAGTTGTCTTTTACCGGAAAAAATTTCAGAAACTCTGCTGTGATGACCGGTAATATCTGCAAGATCATTTCGGGTTAATTGCATTTGCTCCATCCTTACCTTTATTGCCGCAATTGGATCGGGTGCCTGAATTGGATAAGTTTTTTTTTCAAAGTCCTCAACCAGAATCGAAAGCAGTTCTAATTCATCACTTTCGGTTATACTCCGACGATGCTTTTGAATAAGAAAATAAATTCTTTCCAATGCTTTTTCATTTTCATTTTCTGTTCTGATTGGTTTTTTCATAGCGAACTTTTGTTCTGGACAATTGCTGCAGATGCCCAAAACATAAGACAAAGCATCAATACTTTTCGCCTGTTAATATGTTTGAGGAGATAGCTTTCAAGAAATGTTTTGTGTGCTGGATAAAGGTAGAGTATTGAATGGCAATCAATCACACCTTCCAAACAAAAAACCCCGGCAATAACCAGGGTTTTCAATTTCTAATAGCTTTTTACTAAAGACTATGGGTTTTCTATTAACGACCATCACACCTCAACCGCAATCTTTCCACCTTTCACTCTTGTCATCACTTCCTCGCTGATTGAATTCGGAGCGGCAGCATAATGGGAGAATTCCATAATAGAAGTTGCGCGACCAGAAGTGATCGTCCGCAACTGAGTTACATATCCAAACATTTCACTCAGCGGAACCTTTGCCTTGATCACCTGTGCATTGGCTTTCATCTCCATGCTTTCAAGATGTCCGCGGCGGCGATTCAGATCACCTACCACATCACCGGTATATTGCTCTGGTGAAACCACTTCCACTTTCATAATTGGCTCGAGGATGATTGGCTTTGCCTTTCTGCTTGCTTCGCGGAATGCATATTTTGCACAAAGCTCGAAGCTCATCGCATCGGAATCCACATCATGGTAGCTACCATCGTACAAGGTAACTTTCAATCCTTCCAGCGGATAACCTGCGAGCACACCACTTTGCATGGCAGCTTCAAAACCCTTTTGAACAGAAGGAATAAATTCTCTAGGGATAGAACCACCGAAAATATCATTGACAAACTGCAATCCTTTGGGTGCATCAACATCCGGCGGACCAAATTCCACATGAATGTCAGCGAACTTACCACGACCACCGGATTGCTTCTTGAATAATTCCCGGTGCTTAATGGTTTGTGTCACTGATTCTTTATAAGCTACCTGCGGCGCGCCCTGGTTGCAATCAACTTTAAACTCACGCTTCAAACGATCCACAATAATTTCAAGATGCAGCTCACCCATACCGCTAATAACCGTCTGCGAGGTTTCATCGTCCACCTTTACCTTGAAGGTTGGGTCTTCTTCCGCAAGCTTCGATAAGGCATTACCAAGCTTGTCAACATCTGCCTGAGTTTTCGCCTCTACTGCAATGGAGATCACCGGCTCAGGGAACTTAATGCTCTCAAGGATGATCGGATGCTTTTCATCACATAAGGTGTCACCTGTTCTTATTTCTTTAAATCCAACTGCTGCTCCAATATCTCCAGCTTCAATACTATCCACCGGATTTTGCTTGTTAGCATGCATCTGGAAAATGCGGGAGATGCGTTCTTTTTTATCGGTTCGTGTGTTGAGCACATATGAACCTGCATTCAGTGTCCCGGCATAAACCCGGAAAAAGGCAAGACGGCCAACAAAGGGATCTGTCATGATCTTGAAAGCCAAAGCAGTAAAGGGTTCTTTTGCATCAGGCTTTCGTGAAACTTCCTGTTCTGTTTCAGGATTGATACCTATCACAGGCTCAATATCTATGGGCGCCGGAAGATACTTGATTACTGAATCAAGCATTGCCTGTACACCTTTATTTTTAAAGGATGAGCCACACAGCATTGGGATGATGGCAATGTCAATGGTTGCCTTTCGAACAGCCTCTTCAATCTCAGGAACGGTCAGTGAATTTTCATCTTCCAGGTATTTTTCGAGCAGCTTATCATCATAATCAGCAACTGCTTCCACAAGTTTGCTTCTGTATTCGTGAACCAGTTCTTTCATATCCTCAGGAATAGGTATTTCCTTGTACGTCATTCCCATTCCTGCTTCATCCCAGATGATGGCCTTATTGAGAATAAGATCCACAACACCTTTAAATGATTCTTCATTCCCGATTGGCAATTGCAGCGGAACAGGATTCGCTCCCAGCTTCTCCTTCACTTGCTTCACTACATCCAGAAAATCAGCACCGCTGCGATCCATTTTATTTACAAAGCCAATACGCGGAACCTTATAACGGTTCGCCTGCCTCCAGACTGTTTCGGATTGGGGTTCTACCCCGCTCACAGCACAGAAGAGGGCAACTACACCATCGAGAACCCGCAATGAACGCTCAACTTCCACAGTAAAGTCAACGTGACCGGGTGTATCAATGATATTGATCTTGTACTCTTTGTCTTTATATTTCCAGAAGCAACGGGTCGCAGCCGATGTAATGGTGATGCCACGCTCCTTTTCCTGTACCATCCAATCCATGGTAGCGGCGCCATCATGCACTTCACCTATCTTGTGTGATACCCCGGTATAGTACAAAATGCGTTCTGTTGTGGTGGTTTTACCTGCGTCAATATGTGCAGCTATTCCTATATTTCTGGTATATTTTAAATCCTGGGCCATGATTTTATTGATATTCTAATATTTGATTGCTTAAACAAAAATCCCATTGACAAATTCCCAATTAATAAATAATTTCCAACACAATCCAGGTTCAAAACCGTTTAAGGTTAGGCCATATCTGGGTGGATCATCGAATATTCATTGGAATTTGATGGTTGTTCATTAAAGTATTTTGGGATTACACCCGGAAGTGTGCAAATGCTTTATTGGCTTCTGCCATTTTGTGCACATCCTCCTTTTTCTTGAAGGCAGCACCTTCACCCTTTGATGCGGCGATAGTTTCAGCAGCGAGCTTATCTGACATTGATTTTCCGTTGCGCTCCTTGGCATATTGAATAAGCCATTGCATTGAAAGAGCCAGCTTGCGGGCGGGCCGAACTTCAGTGGGGATTTGAAAGTTTGCTCCACCAATCCGGCGGCTTTTAACTTCAACCGATGGCATGAGGTTTTCAATTGCCTTCTTCCATATGTCGAAGCCGCTATCTTTCGTTTGATCGGAGATTTTATCAATAGTATCGTAAAAGATATTGAATGCAACAGTTTTTTTCCCCCGGCGCAGCAGCGTATTTACAAAGCGTGTTGCCATCACATCATTATATTTTGGATCCGGATCGAGGGGGCGTTTTTTAGCGCGTGACTTTCTCATTCTGCAATTCGTTAAAGGTTTATTTATTAAATGTTACTGTTTTATTTGTTAGATTCCTGATGGCTATTTTTTTACAGCGCCGGCTTTTGGTTTTTTGGTTCCGTATTTCGAGCGGCTCTGCTTGCGGTCTGTAACTCCTGCAGTATCAAGTGCTCCCCGTACAATATGATACCGTACACCGGGTAAATCTTTAACACGACCTCCGCGAATCAGCACAATGGAATGCTCCTGTAAATTATGACCTTCACCCGGAATGTAGGAAATCACTTCAATGCCGTTGGTGAGCCGGACCTTGGCCACTTTACGAAGGGCTGAATTTGGTTTTTTCGGCGTCGTTGTATATACGCGTGTACATACTCCGCGCTTCTGCGGACTGGAATTGAGCGCGCGGGATTTGCTTTTCGAGCGGATGACCTTTCTTCCCTTACGGACTAATTGCTGAATTGTTGGCATTCGGTGTTTCTAAAATTTGGAGCGGCAAAAGTAGCAGGAAATTGTGGGATAAGCAAGAGTTAAAATGTAACCATAGAGAACAAAAAGGACTACCAGTACAATCTATTTATTTCTCAACCCCGGGTAAATTAATCGTGATTTTTTTTCTCGTGAATTTATCATCATACACTACAACCGCGGCAATAAGCAGAAATAACACCCCCGTTATCTTGTATCGTACCAGTGCACCAAGGATCGGTACTGTTATACCTGTTACAATAAATATCGAGAATGCAAAGAACAATGAAAACAAACACAGACTCTGTTCAGCATGAGAAAGGTTGTTTTTTCGGATAATCAAAGCTGACAGGACAAGAATAATAATGATGAGGTTTTCGGCTGCAGAAAATAGCTGCCAGATGTTTTTGGATTTAGCTATTTGAGGTTCGAGAAAACAATTCTTTAAAGCCATCGGAATTGCCCTCAGGATACCAGATAGTGATGGTTCTATTGAGGGTGAGGTTACCTGAGTACTTTGACCCGCGATATCTTTAAACTCCATTTGCATGACCACCATGCGATTGATTAAATCTCCGCCCGGTACAATGAAATTCAGATTTAAGACTGCGAAGATCCAGATGATAGTAACTGCTGCAAATTTTATCAGCTTGTGCTTGGGAAATTTTAAGGTTATGATCCAGGCTGTTAAAAAAGGAAGCAATAAAAGGAACAAAAAATTTCTTGCATAGTAAATAATTATAAAGGCTGCAGCCACAGTTAAAAGATGCATTGATAATCTTTGAAAAGATTTTTGCTGTGTGGAGGTTAATATTTCATGTATGGAAGTAAGCAGGATGCCGAGAGCAAAAAGAGAAATACCCTCTTTATGCATTCCTGAGGACCAGAAAAGTATGGAAGGAAATAAAAAAACGACCGCAATTAATAGATTTTTTTTCGCGGGCAGTATATCGAGAAGAAAGCGGAACAGGTATAGTATTCCAACCAGGATAATGAAATTGTAGAATACTACATGAACATTATAATAACCCTGACTGATGAGCCGGACAATCGAGTGAAACCTCACCAGTAAATAGGAGCCGGGAGTGGTGTAATAGGACATTGCATCCTTAAAAGGCACAAGTTCCGGAGCAGGGTTTCCATAACTCAAGCCGAATACTAATCGCAGGTATAGCAACAAGTTATCTTTTAATGTACAGAAAACAATCCGGCTGTCATTAAAATATGCATTTGCATCCCCTCCAACGATGAAGCCGTAGCATATTCCTGAAATCACCTTGATTATGAAAATTAAAACAATGATTTTGGGATTAATGGAAAAGCGGGAAAAAAATTTCCACCGGATTATAACGAATGAAAGTATTAAAACATAAATTACTACCAATACCAATTCGGGTAAATCCATGATGCAGAATTAACAAATCAGGCGGGAAAAGAAATGGCTATACTTTAAACTTCATTACATCAAACTGCTCATCGCAAAAGCCGTATTCACGCTCAAGATTGGAACTAACGATGATCAACCGTTTATCACCATACTTTTCAATAAGCTCCAGATACCATTCCAGCCCCTGCTGATCGAGATTGGTTGTGGGCTCATCAAGAAGAATTACGGGAACATCGGCAAGCAAAGCGAGTGAAATTTTCAATCTCTGCTTCATGCCTGATGAAAAGTTCCTGATTCGCTTTGAATCATCCTTTTCCAGCCGGGTGATTTCCAGAACCTGTTTTAATGATATTCCGGATAACAGCGGCTTGAATTTCTTTTGAAATGAAATCATTTCCGTGGCCGTAAATTCCTCAATTAGTTCCATGTAGGGAGCAGCAAAACTGAGATGCCGGAAAATATTTTCATCATCAATTTTTATTTCGGAATCAAAATAAGTTATGGAGCCGGAGGAGGGAGTAATAACTCCTGCAATCATTTGAATCAGTGTGGACTTACCACTGCCATTAGGCCCGAGAATGGCATAGGATTTACCAGACTGAAGGATGAGATTTACATGCTGAAGAATCCACTCAAAATTGAAGCGCTTGCCGGCATCATCAATCGTTATTTTCATATTTGCCGTTGGTATATCCTTTCATGATACCGCGCTCACTCCCGCGAATGAAGCCAAGAATTATATCACGCTCAGGAGAAGGCTCGATATCCGATTCCACCAGTGAAACCGCCTTTGTAACATTATGATTTTTTACAAAAATTATCCTGTAGATGTCTTCAATCCGGTTGATGCGGTCTTCATTAAAACCCCTTCTCCTTAGTCCGATTGAATTTACCCCGATAAAGGATAATGGATCCTTTGCTGCTTTTACAAACGGCGGCACATCTTTGCGAACAAGCGAGCCACCACTGATGAAGGCATGCTGCCCGATTTTCACAAATTGATGAACTGCAGTTACACCTCCCAGAACTGCGAAGTCCTCTACAATGATATGGCCCGCAAGCGCTGCCTGGTTTGCAATCACGCAATTACTCCCTATTACACAATCATGAGCGATGTGCGCATAAGCCATCAGGAGACAATTCTCCCCAACCACGGACTTGCCGCTCCAAACGGTGCCTTTGTTTACAGTTACACATTCGCGAATAATCGTGTTGTCTCCAATTACTGCCTGTGTTGGCTCTCCACGGTATTTTAAATCCTGAGGATCACCTGAAATTACTGCCCCGGGATAAATCTTTACTCCGTTCCCGATGCGGGCGCCATTCATAATGGTAACGTTAGGTCCAATCCAGCATCCATCACCAATTTCAGTATCCTCATAAATAGTTACGAAAGCACTGATATCTACATTGGTACCGATCTTCGCTTTTGGGTGGATGTTTGTTAAATTTAACGACATCGGTTTTTGAATGGAATCAGTAGTGAAATCTTATTTTTCAGCCAATTATCTTGGAACATGATTTTCTTCTTTTCTCACAATTTTGGCAACCAGGTCAGCCTCCGTAACTACCTTATTACCAACATAGATTGTACCCCGCATCTCACATAGTCCGCGCCGGATAGGACTCAGCAATTCCAATTTCATGATCATCGTGTCTCCGGGACTTACCTTATTCTTAAAACGTGCATTGTCAATTTTAAGAAAGTATGTATCCCAGTTTTCAGGATCGTTGACGGTATTTAAAATTAAAATCCCTCCCGTTTGGGCCATTGCCTCAATTTGCAAAACCCCGGGCATAACAGGATTACCTGGAAAATGACCCTGGAAAAAAGATTCATTAAAAGTCACATTCTTAACACCCACTACATGATTCTCACTTAACTCAATAATTTTATCAACGAAAAGGAAGGGATATTTATGCGGTAATGACCGCTCAATCGTCCGGGTATCCATTAAGGGAGCAATATTGGGATCATACTGAGGAACAGCTTTCATTGCTTTACATTCTTTAATGTGTGCTTTTATTCTTTTGGCAAATTCAATGTTAGCTGCATGTCCCGGACGGGTCGCGATAATTTTGGCTTTGATAGACGTTCCTATGAGCGCAAGATCACCAACCACGTCCAGCAGCTTGTGCCTTGCAGGCTCATTACGATATCGAAGTTCCACGTTATTCAGGTAACCCTCTTCCACTTCAATGTCATCTTTGTGAAAAAACTCTGCCAGCTTGCGAAGCTTATCATCCTCAATTTTATGATCAACAATTACAAGTGCATTGTCCAGTGATCCACCGCGGATCAGATTGCTTTCCATCAACCCTTCAATCTCATGCAAAAAACAGAATGTTCGTGCTTCTGCAATTTCATTTTTAAAATCACTGATATGATCTACTGTGGCATGCTGGGGACCAAGAACTTCTGAATTGTAATCAATCATTACTGAAAGCTGGTAATCATCTGCGGGCATGGCTACAATTTCAACGTTGCGTAAATCATCACGATAAACAATGTTCCTGGTAAGCTTGAAATATTCACGCCTGAAATCCTGTTGTGTTTCTGTTCCCGAGTCAATAATTGCTTCCACAAACATGCGCGAACTCCCGTCCATTATGGGAACTTCAGGTCCATCCAGCTCAATCAGTGCATTATGAATTTCGCAACCTACAAGGGCAGCAAGCAGGTGTTCCACGGTAACTACACGGGCTCCATTCTGAGAAATGGTTGTGCCCCGCGAAACATCATTAACCAGGTCTACATCTGCTTTAATGCTGGGTTTTCCTTCAAGGTCAATTCGGCGGAACACATAACCGGTATTTCCCGGAGCAGGCTTCACTGTCATGTTAACACTTTCACCGGTATGAACTCCAATGCCGGAAAGAGTGAACGAACTTTTTAATGTTTGTTGAAATTCACTCATTTTCTTGGCTTGGTGTATTTCCTGCTCGTTCAATTCTATTTAGCTATTGATGCCGCGTCATGTTCAAATTCTTTTACACGTAATTCCAGTTCTTCAAGCCGCTTAACAAGAGCAGGTAGGTTTCTGTAAAATGCCTGTGACTTTAATGATGAATGATAATCAAAAGCAGGAGATCCGGTAACTGCTTTATTTTTCTCATTAATGGACTTTGAGACACCGCTTTGTGCATTGATCCGGGATCCGTCAGCAATTACCAGATGGCCAACCAAACCTACCTGTCCGCCAATACGGCAATTTTTTCCGATTCTGGTGCTTCCCGAAATTCCGGTTTGGGCAGCTATTACTGTATGTTCACCGATTTCTACATTATGAGCTATGTGAATCAGGTTATCAAGCTTTACACCTGTATGAATTCGGGTAGAGCCCAGCGTTGCGCGATCAATAGTGGTATTTGCCCCAACTTCAATGTTATCCTGTAAAACAACATTTCCCAGCTGTGGTATTTTCTTGTATCCACCCTCCGGAACAGGTGCAAAGCCGAATCCATCACTTCCGATAACAACTCCTGAATGTATCATGCAGTTTTTTCCGATCCGGCATTCATGGTAAATATTTACCCCGGAATAAATTACTGTTCCATCCCCGATCTCCACCTCATTACCCACAAATACATTAGGGAAGATTTTTACATTTTGTCCTATTTTAACATTTTTTCCTATGTAACTGAATGCTCCTACGTAGGCATTTGAGGCGATGGTGGCTGTTGAATCAATGAAGGATCCATCCTCAATTCCGACAAGATCATCATCAGGCTTATTGAATTTTTCAAGCACCTTGCTGAACGCAAGATAGGGTTGCTCCACACGAATAATCGTGGGTTTGATTGCTTTTTCTAAAACAAAGTTATTGTCAATGATCAGGAGAGAAGCATGAGTAGTATAGGCAAACTCAATATACCTGGGTTGTGCAATAAAACTAACTGCTCCTTCACCGGCTTCTTCAATTTTAGCAGGATGCGTAATGACAGCCGAACGATTACCCTCAATTGTTCCTCCAAGAATTTCATTCCATTGCAGCGCAGTCATTTGCATGTTCGCAAAAGTAACCCAAAGTTCATAATCTGAACGTGTAAAATCATATGATTCCGAATGCTGATGCGGGAACTTATACCTGTTTAAGGAGGGTATTTTTCCTTTTCCTGACTAATGAAATTTCATACTGCTCATTTGAAAGTGAATGCAGAAACGGAGGAGGAGCATGGGCCTGACCCTCCTGCAGGTGAAGCATACTAACTACCATTTAGCCGAGTTCCCGGGGATAGCACAAATAATATTTTATAACCGGATTTTTCAATGCGGAAATATTCAGCAGTTCACTTGCCTCACCAACATCTTTTACTGAGCCATTCTTAAATAAAATCCTGATGGACTCTGCTGTCGGATTATAGGCATGATTGGTAGTAGTGCCCGAAATAATAAGTGAATCGTAATCCTGAGGCGAAAAAGAATCAACGTTTTTGAGTTTCGATTTCAATTCCACAATCCTTTTTTCATCAATAGGAAACGCCTGCAATTCGATCTTAAGCAATTTTCGGGAAAGTAAATGATCACATAAAAAAGCAAGTACTTTGTCTTTATCATACCGCCATTCTTTAATTGCCTGGATTATATCTGAATCATCCAGATTCGCAAATCGCAACAATATTTCTTCGTTGCTTGAAATTTGTTTTTCATCAACTTCATTTTCCAGAAACCAGAGCAGCGACATCGGGCATGAAAGTTTTCTTGATTTGGATAATTCTCTTGCGCGCTTCATGATCTGTATCAGCATTTCTTCTGCTGCCAGAACGGTCTTGTGCATATATACCTGCCAGTACATCAATCGTCGTGAAATGAGAAATTTCTCAATCGAATAGATTCCTTTTTCTTCGACCGCCAATTCATTATTACGGACTGTCAGCATTTTAATGATGCGATCGTAGCCTATCACACCCTCGGCCACGCCGGTAAAAAAACTATCCCGGTTCAAATAATCCAGCCGGTCCATATCCAGTTGACTGGAAACGAGCTGGTGAAGAAATTTTTTAGGGTGCTTTCCCCGCAATATTGTAATACATAGGTTCAGCCGGCCTGTAAATCCCTGATTCATCCTATCCATCATTATTAATGTAAGCTGTTCGTGGGTGATGCCGGTTACAATTAATTTTTCAAGTGAATGTGAAAAGGGACCATGTCCCAGGTCATGGAGCAGGATTGCAATAGTTACTGCCTCTGCTTCTTCTGTTGAAATTTCCACTCCTTTAGATCGTAAAATATCCAGTGCTTCATTCATCAGATGCATTGCCCCGAAAGCGTGTTGCATCCGGGTATGCTGCGCACCGGGATAAACAAGATAGGTTAGTCCGAGCTGCTTGATCCGGTTGAGGCGCTGGAAATACGGATGCTCAATTAAATCGTAGATCAGTTCTGTGGGAATAGTAATAAATCCGTAAACCGGATCGTTAATGATCTTTCGTTTGTTCACTTATAACTTTTTTGACGGTACTTTGGCGTGAAAATAGCAAATCGAAACCTGCTTAAGAGTTTCACAATTCCGGGAAATCGATTCTATCCTTAATATGCAACTACACCTTATCGACTGACTATTACCTTCTCTATTCCGATTTCTTTTTCATTTTTATTTCTATTTATTTAATACTAATCTTTTTAAGATGGCTAACGAACCTACCATCCTTTGGGTGGATGATGAGATTGAATTATTGAAGCCCCAGATTCTTTTTTTAAGAGAGAAGGGATATCACATTATTGAAGCCAGTAATGGTGTGGATGCCCTTGAGAAATGCAAGGAGGAAATTCTCGATATCGTTTTTCTGGACGAGCAGATGCCGGGAAGAAGCGGACTGGAAACGCTCAGTGACATCAAAAATGTTCAGCCCAATGTACCGATCGTGATGATCACTAAAAGTGAGGAAGAGAACCTGATGGAAGAGGCGATCGGCTCGCAAATCAGCGATTACCTGATAAAGCCGGTTAAGCCCCAGCAGATTTTACTAACCCTGAAAAAACTACTCGATAACAGGCGGTTGATTTCTGAAAAAACCACCTCGGCATACCAGCAGCAGTTTCAGCAAATTTTCTCCCGCATCAGTGCCGGACTAAACCAGGAAGAATGGGCAGAAGTTTACCGCAACCTCATTTACTGGGAACTGGAACTTGATCATGCAAAAACAGAAAGCATGCGTGATGTTCTTACCATGCAGAAGAGTGAGGCGAATACTGAGTTCTGTAAATTCATCATTAAGAACTATAAGAACTGGGTGAACAAACCGGATGATAACGCACCCACAATGTCTCACAACCTGCTGCGCACAAAGGTATTGCCATACATTGAGCCCGGTGTCCCTACCTTTCTCGTAGTGATTGATAACCTTCGCTTCGATCAATGGAAAATCATTCAACCCATCATCTCAGAAACTTACCGTGTAACTGACGAGGATTATTTCTACAGCATTCTTCCCACCTCAACACACTATTGCCGCAATGCGCTTTTTGCCGGAATGATGCCGCTTGAAATAGAGAAGCGCTTTCCGAATTTGTGGCTCAATGATGAGGAAGAAGGTGGCAAGAATATGCACGAGCAGGAATTTCTTGCCGATCAACTAATCAGGCTGAAGAAAAATCTTAAATTTTCTTATACCAAGATCACCAATAACTATCACGGTAAGGAATTAGTGGACAATATCTACAACCTGCTTACCAATGATTTAAATGTTATCGTTTACAACTTTGTGGATATGCTTTCGCATGCCAGAACTGAAATGGATGTGCTGAAGGAACTTGCAAGTGATGAAACTGCATATCGCTCCATCACGCATTCCTGGTTTGAGCATTCACCGCTGCATGAGGCCCTGCTTCGCATTTCGGAAAAGAAAGTAAACCTCATCATCACCACCGATCATGGAACGATTAGGGTTAAAGAACCTGCAAAGGTTATTGGTGACCGCGAAACCACAACAAACCTCAGGTATAAGCACGGTAAGAATTTAAATTACAACCCTAAAGATGTTCTTGAATCACGCAATCCGCTTGAGCTGATGCTGCCTAAGCCGCATGTGAGCTCATCCTATATATTTGCTAAGGAAGATAAATACTTTGTTTATCCGAATAATTACAATTTCCACGTGAACATGTATCGCAATACTTTTCAGCATGGCGGAATTTCACTTGAGGAAATGATTGTTCCAGTAATAAGGCTGGCGAACAGGTAAAGTATAATCTATTCATACCGGAAGTAGTCCTCAAAGCACAGGTGGATAAATTGTCTTGAAAGAGGCTTTTTACTATTGAAGCGGTTTGCCATGCTTCCTTTTGAATTTCCATTTAAAAAGGCCTGATCTTTAAGTGAATTTTTCAAAAATCATTTTCGCTACCAGTTTGTCAATAGGAAACGTTACATCCTTTTCAGAAAAATTGTTTAACGCAACCCATCGGAATGATTGTGTCTCGCCCTTTTTAATTGAAAAATCGAAGGGCACTTCAGAAACCTGATTAATCGGCTCATCCACAGGCCGGACCAGAAAATAAATACTGATAACCTGCTGCCTCGGGTTAAATGCAGAAATCTGAAAGAAGTCAGTCGTGTAAAAGTGTTCCACAATGTCAATTGTTTGATGGAGCTCCTCCCTCCATTCACGGATCAGGCAATCATTCATGCCTTCTCCTAATTCCAGACCACCTCCCGGGAATTTTGAAAACCTTATTCCTTGTTGAAATTCATCAGCGATTAAAATTCTTTTTTCATCAATTAATAACCCGTATACACGAATAGTAATTGATTCAGGAGCAGTCTTCAATTCATTCATACCGGTTGAAGTTAGCTGCCTTACTTTATTTTGCAACCAAAAGGATTTCGCCTTCATCTATAATAATTCACATTGCAGATGCTAATAACTTGTTGCTTTTATATTTCCTGAATAATAAAAAACTTCACTAACATTGTTTCAAACAAATCCCATTCCGGTATATGAAAATCTTACTCCTCAAATTCTCTCTTCTGTTATTGTTAATGACTGCACTCCTGAATAAAGCAGATGCACAATTTGATATTTCAGGAACTGTAAAAAATGAAAGAGGTGAACCGCTCACCGGTGTTACGGTAGCAGTAAAAAATACGAATACAGGAACCACAACCGATGCTGACGGTAAGTACAATATCCATGTTTCCACCGCATCCGCTAAACTGGAATTTTCATACGTGGGTTTTCGTACTGAAGAAAAGACAGTTTCCTCGTCATCTGCAATTGATCTTACGATGGTTGAAACCAGTTCTGATCTTGAAGAAGTGATTGTTTCAGGATTGGCTACAACTGTTAAGCGCTCAAATTCGGCTAATGCAGTGGCTGAAGTCAGCTCAAAAGAACTCACGGGCATCACCACACCCTCTACATTTGATGCGGCACTTCAGGGAAAATTTGCTGGTGTCCAGATTACGCAAAACTCCGGTGCTCCCGGTGGTGGAATTAATGTAAGAATGCGGGGTCTTACCTCCATCAATGCTCCTGCTCAGCCACTCTACATTATTGATGGGGTATATGTTGATAATACTTCCGTTTCTGCAGGTTTAGCTACAGTATCCAAGTCAGCTGCAGGAGGCAATACAGCATTTTATAATCAGGATAATCCTTCCAACCGGATAGCGGATTTAGATCCGGGAGATTTTCAATCAGTTGAAATTCTGAAGGGAGCTTCTGCTGCTGCAATTTATGGCTCACGTGCTGCCGGTGGTGTGGTTATTATTACTACCAAGCGGGGAAGAGAAGTTAGCGGTGCTCCGCAGATTTCCTTCTCCCAAACCCTGGGATGGCAGCAAATTTTGAATCCTCTTGGTGTACGTGACTGGGATACAGCCAAGGTAGCAGCAACCTATGGTGAAGGTGAAGTTCAAAATTTTCTGGATGCAAAATCTTCCGGTCATTATTACGATTATGAAAATGAACTTTATGGAAACCACGGATTGATTTCTGATTCCCGGTTATCTATATCCAGCGGAAATGACAAAACTGCATTTTATGCAAGTGGATTTCACCGCGATGAGAGTGGAATAGTAGAAAACACAGGATATGTAAAAACCGGCTTGCGATTAAATGTGAATCATGAGATTTCAAATAATCTTGAACTTTCTGTATCGAGCAATTATATTAAATCTAGTGCTGACCGGGGTTACTTTGGTAATGATAACAGCAACACTACCATGAGCATTGCACTCGCATTTACCCCATCATGGGCTGAACTGCATCCTAATCCTGACGGCTCATACCCTAATAACCTGTATAATCCATCAAACTTTTTACAAACAGCTGCACTCATCACCAACAATGAAGCTGTAGATCGTTTCATTTTTGGCGGTACCCTGACCGCAAAAATTCTGAATACTGAAAAAAATTCTTTGAAATTGATTTTGCAGGGCGGGCTGGATGATTATGCCTTGCGTACAACCGCCATATTTCCGCAGGAGCTGCAATTCGAAAAAGATGGCAACGGTACTAATGGCGCTTCCATTCAGGGCACGACCGGTACTTTCAACAATAATGAAAGTGCGATTTTGGTTCACGTATTTTATGCACCTAAAGTTACCTTCAGAACCCAGGCGGGGTTAGCACGTGAAAGTTTTACCCGAAATACCATTATCAATACTGCCACTCAGCTCATTACCGGGCAAACCAATGTAAGCCAGGCGGGATCTGTTTCTATTTATCAGTTTCGTTCCCTTCAATTGGATTTTGGTGGTTTTGCCCAGGAAGAAGTGAACTGGGATGACAGGATCATCGCAACGCTTGGTTTCCGTGCAGATAAGTCCTCAAACGATTTTGACCCTAACAAACTTTACTATTATCCAAAAGCATCTCTGGCAATCAACTTTGCAGAATTTGATTTTTGGCAATCTAACGCCATAACACTAATTAAACCGCGCATTGCATATGGTCAATCTGGTAATTTCCCGGTATTTGGTTCCCAATTTACCAACCTCGGTCAGGTGATTATTGATAACTCAGCAGGACTTCTGGTCAACTCAGCCCTAGGTAATGACTCAATTGGTCCTGAAAGACAGAAGGAGCTTGAATTCGGACTTGATCTTGGTTTTCTTAATGATAAAATTACCCTGGAAGCAACCTACTACAAAAAAGAGGTTGATGATATGTTTATTGTAGTACAGGTTCCATTTTCTTCCGGGTTTACATCACAGGTCAGCAATGCAGCAAGCCTGGAAAATAAAGGAATCGAGTTAGGCCTTGGCACTGAATTGATAAAGAGCAAAAATTTTGAATGGAATAATAGAATTAATTTCTGGCTGAACCGCTCTAAAATTACCAGACTTGATGTTCCCGCCTTCACATTGGGTGGCTTCGGTGCTTCACTTGGAACATTTTATATAGATACCGGTAAGAGTGCAACTCAGCTGGTGGGGGTGGGTCCGGATAGTTTAAAAGGAGAAGGAAATGAATATGTGGTGTACGGAGATTTTGAGCCCAGGTTTCAAATGACTTTCTACGAAGATTTCAGATTTAAAAATTGGGAACTAACCTTTCTGTTTCACTGGAAACGTGGTGGTGAAGGTGCAAACCTCACGAACCTATTGTCAGACTTTGGAGGAACAAGCCATGATTACGATGACCTAACCCTCGATCCGGCAGGTGAAACACCAAATGGCCCATACAGAATCGGTCAGTATCTCGGAGGCCTGTCTGCTTCACCATTCATTGAAAGTACCGGGTATGTACGGCTTCGTGAAATTGGATTGTATTATACCTTCGATTCGAAAAGTCTTGCCGGCAAAACAAATGGAATAGTAAAAGGGGCCAGGATAGGACTTGCAGCAAGAAATCCACTCAACTGGTTTAAATACAACAGCTATGATCCGGAGGTTTCCAATTTTGTGAATTCCGGCCTGGCAAGTGGCGTGGAGGTAAATCCGTTTCCTTCTGCCAAGCAATTCTATGCATCAGTTAACTTTAATTTTTGAACATTTAAACCACTGAATAATGAAAAACCACATAAATATTAACCTTGCATTAACGATGATGATTTCTGCCTTCATCATGATTGCTTATTCTTCGTGCACCATTGAAAAAGTAGAAGATCCAAATTTTCCCAGCATTGGAACTCTTGAAAACAACGCATCGGTAGATGAGATGAATAACCTGGTGTCGGGAACGCTTTCAGGAATGCGTAATTTCCTCGATACTTATGTTGATGACTGCTCTATAATTGGCAGGGATTACTATCGTATTTCAGGTGCCGATCCAAGGTTTACGGGTGAACTGCTCGGCAATAGCGGATCTACCCTGGATAATGCCGCATTTTATATCGTAAATCCATGGAGCCAGTTCTATCGGGTGGTTCGCAATGGCTGGGTTCTCAGGCATGCTGTTGAAAATACTCCTGCCGCAATAACACAGGAACAAAAGAATGGCTATCTGGGATTTGCCAAAACCATGCAGGCTCTGGAATTACTCTATGCATCAAATATGACTTACAATAACGGCATTCGCACGGATGTTGAGGATCCGAACAATATGGGACCCATAGTTTCTTATGCCCAGGCACTCATTGATATCGCTGCACTGCTTGATGAGGGATATACTGATCTCCAAAATTCAGGCACCGAATTCCTTTTCACACTTTCATCAGGATTTGACGGATTTAATACTCCTGCAGAGTTTTCAAAATTTAACCGTGGCCTTAAAGCACGTGTTGATGTTTACAGTGGTAACTTCAGCGAAGCAATCACTGACTTGTCTGCTTCTTTTATTAACGCTTCGGGAGATCTGTATGCAGGCACCTATGTTTCATTTTCCACGGCAAGCGGGGATATACCCAATGTTCTCTATAAACCACTGAATTCGGTTGAAACAGATTCCCGCGTTGTACAGGAAAGCTATGTAACAGATGCTGAGCCGGGTGATGCACGCCTTTCTAAAGCGAGCTTGAGGGCAACAACAGCACAATCACCTGATTCACTTTCAAGCAACTATGATGTTAATGTCTGGTCTTCACAGGATGCACCAGTCAGTATTATCAGGAATGAGGAACTGATCCTTATTTCTGCTGAAGCAAAAATTCAGACTGGTGACTTAGCAGGTGCAAAAACCGACCTTGATGCAGTAAGAATAGCCGCCGGGTTACCTGCTTATGCGGGAATAATTGACCAGGCCAGCCTGACTGATGAAATGCTCAAACAAAGACGTTATTCTTTATTTGCAGAAGCACACCGCTGGATTGATATGCGGCGGTACAACAGACTGGATCAGTTGCCGATTGACAGAGTGAGTGATGATGTATGGGTTGAATTTCCATTGCCGGTAAGCGAATTTTGAAATTTTAATCATTGAAAAAAGGAGGAGGAGTGATCCTCCTTTTTTTTGTTCAAATTTTCAGCTAAAAAATAATTCGTTTCTTAACGCTGCGCAATTTCCATTTGTGATAAATTAATTTTGCAGTTACACCGGCACCTTTAACTTTGATGCCTATCCTTGTTCACTAAAAAACCTATGTTTCATGAAAAACCATTACAAAAATCACATTCTGAATACCATTTTTATCTCTGTTGCTGTATTGTTTTTATCACATCAAGCATCTGCGGCAATTCAAAAAGTTGATGTTACGAATTTTGCATTTACACCTTCAACTTTTACTATTAATCTTGGTGATACTGTAAAGTGGGTTTGGGTAAGCGGTTCTCATACCACCAAGTCTACAACTATTCCCAATGGCGCCAATTCCTGGGATCATGCAATAAATTCATCTTCCGGGAACACTTCCTTTATTTATGTTCCTTCTGTAACCGGCACGTATAATTATAAATGCAATATTCATCCAACCACCATGCTTGGAAGTTTTACTGTAGTATGTGCCACCCCATCTGTAACCATCAGTTCCATTGGTTCCACAACTTTTTGCAGTGGAGGATCTGTAACACTTACCCAAAATGGAGGCCCGGTATTTTCTTCATACCAATGGAAAAAAGATGGATCTCTTGTTCCCGGTGCCACTTCAAGCACCCTGGTGGCTACAAGCAGTGGCAGCTACTCACTTACAGTAACCAACAACTGCGGCAACTCAGCAAGCTCCAGCTCAATTACAGTAACTGTAAACACTATTCCTTCTGCAAATGATGCAGCTATAACAGCAGATGGACCTACTACCTTTTGTGGAGGAGGCAGTGTAACTTTAACAGCAGCAGCTTCAGGATTAACTTATCAATGGAAAAAAGGTAACTCTAACCTTTCAGGTGCAACCAATCAAAGCTACACGGTTACAGGCAGTGGTACCTACTCTGTTCAGGTAAGCAATAGCTGCGGCACTACTTCTTCCAATTCAATTGTAGTAACAGAAAATTCAAAGCCTGCAGCAAATATCACCCCTTCAGGAACTGTAAATAAGTGCGCTGCAGATCATGTAATCCTAAGCGCGAATACCGGCGCAAACCTTACTTACAAATGGAAGAAAGATGGCAGTGCAATTTCGGGTGCAACGAACAGTACACTCGACGTAGTGGCAGCCGGAGCTTACAAAGTTACAGTAACTAACTCGGTGACCGGATGTAAAAAAACATCAAAGGCAACCGTGGTTAATAATGTATGCAAAACAGGAGCAGCACATAACACTGTATTCGTTTCACCAAATCCCGCTTCTGAATATTTTAATTTTTCAGGTGCGCAGCTTGAAACGGGGACATCCATTGGGATTTATGATCTAACCGGTAAGCTTCTTGAACAGCATGTATTCATTGGAAATGACATTCATGCAGGCATGGCTTTACTTCCGGGCATTTATGTTGCCAGGGTTACAGTAAATGGTGAATTGAAACAGACGATCAAGCTGGTTAAAAATTCCTGAAATACTAATCCATAAGCTAAGAAGGCGCATCATGAATGCGCCTTCTTTTTTAATGAATGCGATGAGAATAAGCTACCTGATTATCTTCATTTTTATCAAGGTTCTCACTGAATAATCTTTCGAAGAACAATCAGTTTTCTTTTCCCATATAACTCCTGTTCCATTTCCAAATATTTTTTCACCGTTACATCCGTCAGTAACAAGGTAACAATTTGAAGCATTCCACGAATTTTCCGGACAAGCCTTCATTTTACTCACTGTTTGCTGCTTCATTACATCTCCGCCAAAAGCATAATTGAAAGTTGTTTCGGTTTCAACCGGAAAAAAGACCGGTGTGGGAAATTTTAATCCTGTTCGTTGCCGAACGAGCTGAAAAAGTGAATCGCCTTTAAGCAACAATTCCCTCCCGTCAGAAAAGGTGAATGTTGGATTTCCCTCGAAGGTTGATCGTGAAACAATGCGATCTGTATCATTCTTAACTGATGAAAAGGAACCATCAGTAAAAACCGAATCACTGTAAATCCATTCATTACCTACAGCAAATGGAAGTAGCGGCTTATTGATCTTAGAATCCTGCTGACAGGAAGATTGCTGTATTTGAAGCATCGAAATGATAATTACAACAAAGGATAACAATGGTGTATTCATAAATATTATTTGAGAGTTATTGAAAGCTGCAAAGGAAAATCATTATATAAGAACTGAACCGCAAAGATTATTTTTCGCTGATGAAGAGTGAAATTATTTTGAAGCGCGGGAGGCATCCGCGCATTGTAAATGGTCATCCCTGGATTTATGGAAATGAAATTGAGAGCATCAGGGGAACTATTGAAGCCGGATCTATTGCTGATATAAAAGATGAGCGTGGCAAATTTATCGGTTGTGGCTATTACAATCCCAGATCACAGATCGCCGTCCGTCTTTTAACAAGATTGCAAAGCGAGAAGATCAATGAGGGTTTTTTTCGTAAGAAATTATTGGCCTGCAGCGATTACAGAAAGAAAATCGGCTGCGGTGAAAATTTTCGACTTGTTTTCGGAGAAGGAGATTTTCTTCCTGCATTAATTATTGATAAGTTCAGGGATGTATTTGTATTGCAAACACTCTCCCTGGGAATGGATCGCTGGAAAAATGAAATTGTTTCGATATTGAAGAAAGATTTTGAAGCAACAAAAGTCTACGAGCGGAATGATGTGCCGGTAAGGAAACTCGAAGGACTTGATGTGCAGAAAGGATTTCTCTCAGATCCTTTCCCTTTACAATTTGAAATTGAAGAACATGGAATCAAATTTAAAATTGATATAGAGCAAGGACAAAAAACGGGATTCTTTCTCGATCAGCAGGAGAACCGGTTAGCTCTTCGAAATATATCAAAAGGCGCAGAAGTGCTCGATTGCTTTTGCTACACGGGTGCTTTTGGGCTGTATGCGGCAAAGTTTGGGGCAAAAAAAGTGGTAGCCCTGGATGCATCAGAGGATGCAATTCAGCAAGCAAAAGAAAACATTTCACTAAATAATTTCAGTTGTGATTTTGATTTTCAAACATGTAACGCATTTGATATTTTACCACAATGGGTAAAGGAGAAAAAATCTTTCGACATCATAATTCTGGATCCCCCCTCCTTTACAAAAAGTCGCTCCGGGGTTGAAGGCGCTTCACGGGGCTACAAGGAAATCAATCTTCGGGCAATGAAGCTGATTCGCAGCGGTGGTTTTCTGCTCACTTTTTCATGCTCACATTTTATTGATCCCGCAACATTCTTCGACCTGGTTGCTCAGGCTGCGACTGATGCGGGCAAGACCATAAGACAGGTCGCTTTTCTTTCACAATCAAAGGACCATCCGGTAGTCTGGAATATTCCGGAGACGAATTACCTTAAAGGGTTTTTGCTTGAGGTAAGATGAACAGCAGGCTTGTCAATAAATCAGTAGATTTCAGTAAATCCGCAATTAATCTTTAACCTCATGCATTTCCTGCGAATTCAGTACAGGCTCTGCAAGCACATCGTATTCATCACTTCAATAATTGCGTGGAATATTTTCGTAAAACCACAATAACCTGCAGTTTTGACCTGAGAAACGAGGATAAACCAACCCAACCAAAAAACAGAGAGGTAAAGATTTATCATGATCATTAAGGATGAATTCTGCTTGAATTACAAAGCTTGAATTGTAAACTTGTTTCCCGCACTCCCTAACTCTTTTTATATTTGCGACCCGTTTTAATTCAAACATAATCTCCACCCCAACATGCGCGGAAAAGGCCTCATCATATTTTTCTCTATTGCACTTATCCTGATTTGTATTTATCAGCTTTCATTTAATGTAGTAACAAGCCGCATTGAAAATCGCGCAGATGAAATAGCCGAAGCCAATGTGCTGAAAGGCAAGCTCAATCAGGATCTTCCTGATACAGTTATCACTGCTATACGAATGGCACGTCAGCATTATCTGGATTCTGTTTCAAATGAGGAAGTGTTCAATATCGGCATCGCGAATTTTACGTACCAGGATTGCAAGGATCAGCAGCTAAACCTTGGTCTCGATCTCCAGGGAGGGATGAACGTTGTTCTTCAGGTAGGGATGGATGATCTGGTGAAGGCACTTGCCGATAACAGCTCTGATCCTGCCTTTATCAAAGCACTTGATCTTGCAAAGAAGAAACAGATAGCACAGCCCCAGGCTGACTTCGCTACACTTTTTGAGCAGTCATGGATTGAAACCTCACCCAGCGATAAGCTCGCACGCATTTTCGCGACAAGAAATAATCAGGATCGCATCAAGCTGACGTCCACCAATGAAGATGTAACCCGTTTCATTCGCACTGAGGCCACGGGAGCCTTTGACCGCACCTTCAATATTCTTCGCTCCCGTATTGATAAGTTCGGCGTAACGCAGCCCAACATCACATCGCAGCCCAATGCCGGGCGAATCGTAGTAGAGCTTCCAGGGGTTGATAATCCTAAAAGAGTTCGCAAATTATTACAGGCATCGGCTGTATTGGAATTCTGGGAAACCTACGATAACCAGATGTTTTACACCTATATCATGAATGCGAATACATCTCTGAAAAATCGTCTTTCGGTAAATGATACGTCGCAAACGACTCCGGGAAATCCATTGGAAACGCCGGCACCGGAATCTAATCCACTGCTTGGCAATGACAGTACTTCATTAATGAATGCATCAGGTGATCATGACAGCACCGGTTTGGAACTTGATTCTGCAGCTAAAGCTTCTTCTTCCGAATCGGATGATTTAAGAGACAATCCTTTAAGAAGCATCCTGCAGGTACCCTATTTTGTTGACAATGATAATACCCAGAAGCCTGCACCGGGTCCAGTAGTGGGATGGGTAAAGGGTAGTGATACCGCAAAAATTAACCGTTACCTATCAATGGACTTTGTAAGGTCGGGATTCCCCCGCGATGTGAAGTTCCTATGGGGCTCGAAGGCATTTGATGAGAAACAGAATGTATATCAGTTGTATGCAATAAAAAGACAGGTTGGGACCGATCGGGCACCGCTCGAGGGTGATAAAGTAATTGCATCGCGGCAGGATGTTGATCCAAATGGCAAGCAGGAAGTATCAATGACAATGAATAATGAGGGTGCAAAAATCTGGAAGAATCTTACAGCAAAACAAATTGGCTTGTATGGTAAATATCCTGATGGGAAAGCACACAATGGAAACATAGCCATTGTACTCGACAATTATGTTTACTCCGCTCCAACGGTGGAATCTGAAATCTCCGGAGGCAGGTCTTCAATTACGGGTTCATTTACTGTGGAAGAGGCGAAAGATCTTGCAAACATTTTGCAGGCCGGCAAGCTTCCTGCTCCCGCCAAAATTATTGCAGAGAATGTAGTAGGTCCATCACTTGGACAGGAATCCATCAGGGCTGGAATCCGGTCTATCGTAATTGCATTTATCGCAGTAATAGCATTTATGCTGTTGTATTATAATGTGTCAGGCGTAATTGCTGACATTGCCCTGCTTTTTAACTTGTTTTTCATTATCGGAGTTCTTGCATCATTGGGTGCTACTCTCACTTTATCAGGCATCGCCGGAATTGTGCTTACCATGGGTATGGCCGTTGATGCGAATGTGCTGATTCATGAACGGATAAAAGAAGAATTACGGGCGGGAAAGGGACTGATACGGGCAGTGCATGATGGACATATAAAATCTTATTCGGCAGTATTTGATACGCACCTTACTACCCTTATTACGGGTATTATTCTCGCTTACTTCGGCCTTGGACCCGTACTTGGCTACGCTACTACCCTGAACATTGGTGTGGTACTTACCCTTTTCACTGCAGTGTTTATGGCACATGTAATTTTCGACTGGTGGATGAAGCGTGGTAAGGATATCAAGTTCACAACAAGATTGAGCAGCTTCGACTTATCAAATCTTAATATTCAATTCGTTAATAAGAGGAAATACGCTTATATTTTTTCGGCCACGCTTGCGGTCATTAGCATTATAGCCATCATCACAAGAGGTTTTGATTATGGAGTGGATTTCAGCGGAGGCAGATCATACGTGGTGCAATTCCCCCAGAAAGTTACGACTGTGGAAATCAGGGAAGAACTCGGCAAATACTTTGGAATTGCTCCGGAAGTGAAAACCTATGGCTCGAATGATAAGATGAAAATTACTACAGGCTATAAAATTGAAGAGTCCACCTCACTGATGGATAGTACAGTAAATAATATGCTTTATAAGGGATTGCAAAAATTCCTGCCTGCAAATGTTGACTATAACACCTTTACTTCTAAATACCAGCTGAGCTCGCAGGTGGTAGGGCCAAGTATTTCTGCTGATATTCTGAATAGTGCTTATAAAGCCATAATTTTTTCGCTAATCGGAATTTTCCTTTACATTCTTCTGCGTTTTCGCCGCTGGCAATTTGCCCTCGGTGCCATCATTTCTCTCACACATGATGTTCTGATGGTAATGGGTGCATACGCACTTCTTCATGGTATCGTTCCCTTCACCCTTGAAGTAGATGAAACCTTTGTGGCTGCCGCACTCACTGTGATGGGATATTCTGTAGCGGATACGGTAATAGTATTTGACAGGATACGTGAGTTCCTGCGTGAGCATCCTATGGGTGATATGAAACATACGGTAAACGATGCCATTAATAAAACATTGAACCGGACAGTGATTACCTCCTCTACCGTGTTGCTGGTCCTTCTGATACTGTTCATTTTTGGCGGAGATGTAATCCGCGGATTTTCCTTTGCACTGTTGCTCGGCGTATTGTTCGGAACCTATTCCTCAATCTTTGTTGCAACCCCGATCGTAATTGACCTTGCCCAAGCTACAAAGCAAAAGGTCAAAGATGCAGGCCCGGTAAAAAAGACTGTTACTGTAAAATGAGTTGGTTGTTTGATAAATTGATCAAACTTGTCAAAGTACACCAGACATGATATAACCTGAATATTTAATTAAATGATAAAAGACACTCACCTGACTATAATGGTTACAGACATCAACCGGTCAATTGATTTCTATATCAATCAGTTAGGATTTGAACTGGAAAAGAGATGGGAAGATCGTTACGCTGTAATTGCAGCCCCGGGCATCAAATTCGGTCTTCATCCATCAAGCACTCAATTTCAAAAACAGGATACCAACATGTCTGTGGGATTTATTGTAGATAAGCTTGATTCTTACATTGAAATGCTGGAGGAAAAAGGAATTGACTTCAAGGTGAATGAAGCCACGGCAATCCGTACTGCAAACTTCACTGATCCTGACGGCACACCTGTTTACTACGGGGAAATGAAAATATAATACTGCTCCTTAAAAAAGTTTCATTAACCCCTAAATCTAAACTAATGCTCCGACACTCTCAGGATATATTGACGCCTGAACGAAAATATTTCATTTCATGTGATACGAATCAGGTTTGAAAAATAATTTTTGATAGTATTTGTCCTTTGAATTAAAACAACTCCTTACATTTCGAAAAATATAAAAAACTCATGGATGCTAAAGCAAACATCATTAACTGGTTTGAAATTTCTGTTGAAAACATCATGCGGGCCCGAAGGTTCTACGAAGCTGTTTTTAATATTAAGCTTGAAGTAATTCAAATGATAGGGATGGAAATGGCCATGTTCCCTTCTGAAAGGGAAAGCGGAAAGGTTTCAGGCGCTATTGTGCAAAGTAAAATGCATAAGCCAAGCACGGATGGAGCGAAGATTTATTTTAATGGTGACCCCGATCTCGCCGATGCCCTGAGCAGAGTTGAAGCTGCCGGAGGGAAAATCACCATGCCCAAAACAAGCCTGGGTGACTCGATGGGATTCATGGCATTCTTCCTTGATACCGAAGGTAATAGTGTTGCACTGCATTCTCTGAATTAAGGATTGAAAAATGGTCACCCTGATTTTAAGGATAATAAAATCACCCCAGAATTTATATTGAAAAGGCTATGAAAAAAACCCCTTCTCGCGGTCTTGCCATCGGGCTTGTAGTCGCAATACTCAGCCTGGGAAATTATACCCGTATCACCGAAAGTGAAGGTGTGCGTGCAATTCACGTGGTTACGCTGATCACCTGCGGAATCGGAGTGGGTGTTGCGCTGGTGTGTTTGATTATTCTTCTCCGGTCAGGAAATAATAATCTTTAAACAGTTTCCAGCAAATGATAAAACTGTTGCTATCAATTGAGGTACATCACATCCTTCACCGCCTTAATCACTTTTGCAGTATTGGGCATGAACGCACTAACCAGTGTTGGAGAATAAGCAATGGAGGTATCCGTGGTGGTTACGCGCCGCACAGGTGCATCGAGGTAATCGAATGCATGCTTCTGAATTTGAAAAGTTATTTCAGATGCTACTGAGCCGAATGGCCAGGCTTCTTCAAGTACCACCATTCGGTTTGTTTTCATGATTGATTCAACCAGCGCAGGAAAATCGAGTGGCCGGATGGTACGCAGGTCAATTACCTCAGCGCTGATATTTTCTTTCGCGAGTTCTTCAGCAGCTGCATTGGCAATCTTCATCATCTTATTGAAAGAAACAATGGTTACATCTGTTCCTTCGCGAACGATGCTTGCTTTACCTATTGGAATGAGGTAATGCTCTTCAGGAACTTCACCTACATCACCATACATCACCTCGCTCTCGAAAAAACAAACCGGATCATTATCCCGGATAGCGCTTTTGAGTAATCCTTTTGCATCGTATGGATTGGAAACTGAGATGACTTTAACTCCAGGAAGATTTGCCATCCAGCTTTCGAAGCTTTGTGAGTGCTGTCCGCCAAGCTGACCGGCTGCACCAGAGGGTCCGCGGAAAACGATGGGCATGTTGATTTGTCCTCCGCTCATGCTGAGCATCTTTGAGGCAGAATTTACGATCTGATCGAAAGCAAGTACTGCAAAATTCCAGGTCATGAATTCAATGATCGGTCGCAGTCCATTCATCGCTGCCCCCACTCCTATTCCTGCAAATCCAAGCTCGCTGATGGGTGTATCAATGACTCTTCGCTCGCCGAATTCATCCATCATCCCCTGGCTCACTTTGTAGGCACCATTGTATTCGGCAACCTCTTCACCCATGAGAAAAATGGATTCATCACGGCGCATTTCTTCCTGCATGGCTTCTCGCAGTGCCTGGCGGAAAGGGATTTTTCGGAGCTCCATTGGATGTTTTAAATAGCGGTAAAGATAATATTGAATGTGAATGAACAAGAAGTGATGAGTGTGGTGTGATAGATGACTGTTGACAGGAGTAATATAAATTTCTGCAGAATCAGGCGTGATGCACACATTGGATCAAAATTTTGACTCCGGCAGAATAAAAATTTAACAAGCTGTTGAATTTTTCCTTACGCCAGCCTGATGATCCTGATTCAGAGACACATAGGTATTTCAGTGAGTAAATCAGATCTCTTTAGAAATGAATCGCGAATTAGCAGATATGAAAAAAAAGCATTGTTATTTGCTTTACCTGCAAATGTTACGTTAATTCAGGATTTTGAAGAATGAACCGGGATTGAAAGTCATCTTTGTACCTCTACCTTTAAAACTTTCTGCATTCCATCGCAGGAAAGTTTGCAGGTATAGATTCCATTCTGAAGATCGTTCACAAAAACATTTACCGTGTACCAACCCGGGATAAATGATTTGCTGGCAATGGTTTTTAATTTCTTGCCACTTAAATCGAACAGCTCCAGCCTCACATCACCTGATTCTGGAACATAAAAGTCAAGCGTAGCAATCTCATTCACAGGATTGGGGAAACATTGCAACTGCATCCCGGCTAATATTCCCGGGTCATCTATTCCGACATTACCGAGATCAGGCTGCTGTAGTTTTAGACTTGTGTAAAGCCGGTACTCACCAGGCTTCATATTGATTGGTGCATACAGATCGCTCACGGTAATTGAATCACCGGTGATGAATTCATACCATTTTCCGGTATTGAGGAAGTAGGGAATTACATCGGCCGTAACAATGTCGAAGTTACCAAGTATGGTTGCCTGCATGGTTGCATCCGTCAGCCTTATGCTTTTATACAGGTTCCCGGCATCTGTGTAGATTGTTCCTGTTTGAAATACAGAATACTGCTTTTTCAAAGCGATGAGCGCAGAAAAAAACTTATAAAGCAATAAACGCGGATTATACTGCAGGTAATCCCAGCGGATGGGCTTGGGATCGGTATTTCCGCCGCCATAGGAAATAGAATAATCATAGCCCAGTTCTTCAAATTCATAAATCATTTTAGGTCCCGGGACGGGAAAGAAAAAACAGGCAGCCTGCTTCATCCTGCTGAGTGCTGAATCAAGCGGTTTTACACTATAGCTTCCATTCGAATTGCCATAAGTCACTTCTTTATACATCATGCGCTCTTCATCATGACTTTCCATGTAGCCAACGGCATGCGGTTGTGTGAAGCCATGAGCAATATGTGAGATTCGTGAAATATCAGAGCCATCGGAATAACCCATGGCGCTCTGCTCATAGGAATATGCAACGTTATCCCAAAGCATGAAGCCATTAGAATAAGAAGAAAGTACCTGCTCCTCATTATCATATGCGAAGTGCTCGAGAATGAGATAGGTAGTGGGATCAACATTCCATATCTGATCAGCTATGCGCTCGAGGTTATTAATGCGTGACTGATCATACTGGCTCCACAGATCCACGTTACCTCCAGAATAGAATTGTGTAAAGCCTTTGGAAAGATCAAATCTGTATCCATCCATATGGTATTCCGTTACCCAGTATTTTAACACATCATCCACATACTTTTGAGTATAGCTGCTCTCATGATTGAAATCATTGAATACGCTGAAAGGATGCGGGGCTGACTGGTTCAACCATGGATTATCAGCAGCAGGCTGGGAGTTTGCAGCATCCCAGTACAACTGGCACATTGGTGATGCATCATCTGCCTGGTTCAAAACAATATCCTGAATCACCGCCATGCTATTTTGATGACATAGATCAATAAATGTTTTCAGATCGTTTTTAGGACCGTAGTATTTATCAGGAGCGAAACAGAAAATAGGATTATAACCCCAGCTGCTGTTTCCGCTGAACTCTGTGACTGGCATGAGCTCGATTGCATTCACTCCGAGCGTTTTTAAATAGCTAAGTGTATCCATCAGAGTCTTGTAATCATGAGCTCCGATAAAATCACGTATCAGAAGCTCATAAATAATCAGATTTGTTTGTGCCGGTTTCACATAACCTGTATCCTGCCACATATAATCAGGCTGGGCGGTTTGAAAGATTGAGACATTGCCGGTAGCCTGACCGTCAGGATAGGCAATTAAATCCGGATAAGTAGAAGAAGAAATGTATGGATCATTTCCGGGATCAAGTATTTTGTCAGTGTATGGATCAGCGATGTAAATATTCCCATCCACCAGATACTGATAGCGGTATTCCTGCTGCGGTGTAAGATGAGTCAGCGTCACCCACCAGTCATTTCCATCCGGAGTAAGATTCATATAGTTCGAGTCATTTACCAGCCAGTTGCTGAAATCACCAATTGCATACACATTCTGCTTGTTCGGAGCAACAAGTACGAGCGTAACAGTGGAATCATTGATGTAATTGATTCCAACATCAGTCCCTGCCGGCAGCGGGGCAATGGTTACCGGATGATTAACGATATAGGAAAATGAGTCTGACACCTGGGAATTTCCATCATCAGCAATAACTTCAATGAGGGTTGTTCCGTAGGCTGAGGCCATAAAATTATAATTGACCGAATCCGTGTTTGAATATTGTGTAACATAATTATTATTCTGGTACAGGGTAATTGTTGAATTCAGGGAAGTAACAGTAATGAAATTTACCACATCATTCAGGTTCACGAAATAGGGTGAAATATCCGGGCTCAAAATTTTTATTTGCAGGGAAACACCATCCCACACATCATAGAAAATATCGGTGTTGCCTGTTCCTCTTCCTGCAATGCTCCCATCATTATTGGTAAACAAAAGTGCAAGCTGTTCAATAACTTCAGTTCCGGAAACTCCGTAAAAGCTGTTGATATCAGCGATGTAATATGAATAAATATGATTGCCAAGAGAGGTCATTTTATATGTGACATCACCGCTGCCCCATGTCATGTTTACATGCTTCCAGTCACCCGGCCCGGAGCTCAGGTTGGTAATCACGCCGGTAAAAATGTATACATCACCGGTGTAATTTGTCAGGCCGGCATTACCCTGCGTTGCATCAAAATAAATAGTGACACTGCCTGTGGCTACAGGAAAAATGGGATTGGTCCACACTACCTGTGCGAAGCTGCCCGTAATGAAGACAATGATGAATGTAATGCTGGTGATGAAGAATTTTTTCATGGTAGCCGTGGGATGATTATATCAGGAATGAAAAATTTAAAATGCTAAAATAAATAAGATAAAAAAAGACCCCGCCGGTTAAGCGGGGCCTTTATTTTTTTCAAATAAAATCTGATTAGCGGTTTACAACAAAACGCTTATCGAAAGTCACACCACCTGCATTGATTTGCACGAAATACATTCCACTGGCAAGATCACCGGTATTAAGATTGAATGAGTAGGCGCCCGGAACCTGAGGTTTATTCACAAGAGTTTCTAATATTTCTCCGGTAAAGCCGCGCAGGGTAACCACTACGTTATCATTCGATGTAAGCTTGTAAGTAACCTGGGTAAATTCATTTGCCGGATTAGGATAAACATCCAGAGATGCACCGCCGGTTTGAACGGTTGATATGCCAGTAGGTGTTAGAGTACCGCACTCATCAAAATTTCCATGGTAAACAGAATTCTCAGAAGGAACAATGATGAACCGGTTAAATCCTCCGTAACCATTCCCAATACCACAGGTAGAGTCGAGTTGTGTTATACCCGACTGACCTTCATCACCACCCCAGTCTCCGTTTACAAATTTCCAATCCTGTTGTTTTCCAATAGAGGAATCGGGATATTCGATAATGATGCTCCACACATTACCTCCGATATCCATCATTGCACATCTGTCAGAACTGGGTGTCCAGTTAGGAATAGTATCGCCGTTGGTAAGTGTAGCGCCGCGGTCATCGAAGGTACCGCCAACACGCATTCCGCCTACTGCAAGTGTTCCGCCCCCTGCCAGCCATGTATTAATGTCAACCTGGTAGTCGACAGTAACCTGTGCCTGAGCTGTAGTAATGATGAACAGCACGGCAATGGTTAATAAATTTCTGTAGAAGTTTCTTTTCATTTTGTTTTGGTTTTTTTATGTTAGAAAAAGTTTTACGGTTTCGAAAGTACATCGTTTCTATTTCCATAATTGAATTTGTTCAAATTTTTTTCACATTGCATGCGTGGAATCGTAATCCCGTGATGACATCAGTTTCTGTATTGTGATCACTCGCCGGGAATTTGAATCAGTGCTTTATGAGAATGCCGAAGTATTCAGCAATTAAGGAATTTTTTTTTAACAGCTGCTTACCTGTGAAAGTTACACTGAAATGAATTTTCTGCCCCTGAATTCAATAATTATGTAACTTAATATATATTTTCACGTAACCCTATTTAATTACAACTAAATACAGTAAATTTGAAAGATCATGTAGAAAATACCTGCTTATGA
>JBDSEA010000229.1:0-12513 GCA_039920305.1 Chitinophagales bacterium | reverse complement strand
TCCTACTGAACAAGCACCTTCAGTGTGAATGATTCATTGCCACCATTCAATTGCAGCAGATACATTCCGGATTCAATATCCTTAAAATTAAAAGCTGATTTATTATTTCCTTTTTCACCTGATGCTTTTTGGCTGCGAATCATTCTTCCCTTCATATCATAAAGCGAAAGTTCAGCAATGCATGATTGCGGAAATGAATAGGTTACTGAAGCGATTCCGGAACGTACCGGGCTGGGGAAGACTGAGAAATCGAAAGGCATATTTTGAAAAGCTTCCGCTCCCAGCATCAGATCAATATTTATTTTGTAAGCGCTTCTTCCATAGGTGCCCACAACAAGCGTACGGGTGGGGTTGTGGATCTTAAGATCTGAACAAACTACGATGGGAATACCCTCACCTGCGGGATTCCAGGAAGCACCGGCATCACTCGTATAGTAAACCCCTACATCAGTGGCGAGATATAAAATATTTTCAATTACAGGATCAGAGATGATGCAATTGCAGGGAACATCCGGCAGTCCTGAGCCAATGTCAACCCATGTAGCTCCATCATCTGAAGTTTTGTAAACGTGATTCATGTCGTCATGGAAGCGGTAACCGGATAATGTGACATATGCAGTGGATTCAATGAACGGATCTGTTTCCACGCATGTGACCCAGCGGTCCGGCAATCCGGAGGAAACATCATTCCATGTTCCGCCACCGTTTAATGTATTCCATACTTTTCCGTCATCAGTACCTGCGTAAATAATAT
Organism: Chitinophagales bacterium; assembly: GCA_039920305.1. GTDB lineage: Bacteria > Bacteroidota > Bacteroidia > Chitinophagales > UBA10324 > DASRAJ01. The sequence goes on along the minus strand of JBDSEA010000229.1, from coordinate 11,759 downwards.
CACTGTTCAGCGGAGAAACATCAATGAAGGTGATAGTGCCGAAGACCAGGGTTCCTGAATTGTCCAGCGTTGTCAGTTCAGGACTGATGGAATACCAGAATCCGCCAAAATCCTCTGATTTAAAAACTGATTGGGTTCCGGTGTAAACCACATTGGAGTTTTGTGGATCAGCGGTGAGGGGATAGTTCCAGTTTCCTGTGCCGTAAACCGCTCCATAGCCGGTTGACGGGTACCAGGAATATCCGCCATCATAAGTACGGTAGATGTTACCATACTGATATCCAACGAGTATGTTTTGATTGTTCAACGGATCCACAAGTGATTGAAATCCATCGCCGCCAAAAAGGGCAGCATATTCATCCACCGCACCCGATGTGGTGTAAACAGTTCCATTATCCTGCAATCCGAAAAAAAGGCTGGATGGATTTGATTCATCTATTGCGGAGCGGTAAACCTGCGAGATGGGCAGAACAGGAATATTACTCCAGGAACTGCCTCCATCATGTGATGCCTGCACTCCACCGTCATTTCCTGCCAGCACATACTCATGATCAAGCGGGTCAATGGCTATGGCATGCTGATCCACATGAACATAATTAAAAGTGGTATTCCAGGAATTGCCACCATCATCTGTCTTGTACACATCAAATCCAATCAGGTATAAAATATCTGCATCAGTGGGATCACATTTTACCCTGCCATACCAGTAACCCTGTCCATTACCCATACTGTTATTGAGTGCGGCATCGTTGGTTTCAGTCCAGGTATTACCATCATCAATTGACCTATACAAGCCATAAAATGAATAATCTTCTGCGATATAAACACAGTAAACCACGTGGGGTTTTGAAGCGCACAAATCAATTCCGATGCGGCTGTATTCGGTGCCTGCAGCCGGAAGTCCATTGGCGGCATCCAGTTGAGAAAAGGTATTGCCGCCATCGGTGGATTTCCATACACCGCTTTCCGCTCCGGCGTAATCTTTGGTGTTCGCATGGCGGGTGCGCATCCAGGTTGTGGCAAAAACTATATCCGGGTCAGCAGGGTTGATCACCACGTCAACGACACCGGTGGAATCATTTACAAACAAAACGTTGTTCCACGTGGCTCCGCCGTCAGATGTTTTATATAATCCTCTGTCTGGAGTTGGACCGTATAAGTCACCCATGGTGGCCGCAAAAACAATATCGGGATCTGTGGGATGCACTGCAACTCTGCCGGTGATGCTGGTGTTTTGCAACCCGATATTCGTCCAGGTGCTCCCGGCATCAGCAGATTTATAAATTCCATTTGCATCATACGTGAGAGAGCCACTGCCTCCGTTGGCTTCACCTGTTCCTGCATAAATAATATTGGGATCAGAAGGAGCAATTGCAATGTCACCCATGGAGAGGGTGGTTTCGTTATCAAATATTGGGACCCACGTGCCAAGCCAGTCTGAAGATTTAAAAACACCTCCTGACGCAGCCGCAATGTAGGTGATCTGAGGATTTACAGGATCAAATTCAATATCCACCAGTCTCCCCCCGATATTGGCAGGACCTACAAATTCCCATTGCGTTAAATCGGTTGTTTTTAATGCGCTGGATTTTTTGAAAGAGGCGGCAGCATCACGGTGTGCAGCATAATCTATTTTTCCATAGGGAAAGCTATGCTGAAGAAAGAAATAATCTTCTCCCTGTGCCTGTTTAATTTCTAACTCGCCATCAGGGTTTTTCTGAGTATATTCATTTAAGATTAGCCATGCTGAGGATGATATTAGTATAACCGCAATGGAAAAAGCACAGAAGTTTTTCATTATTATGTTTTTTAAAGAATCAAAAATATGCTTCCAAGCTACAATAAAGTGAAAGGTCAAAAATGTTATTCAGTTTGTATTTTTCGAACTTAAAAAAAATTTATGCCGATCGCTCCGGAAATCAGTAAGAAAATTTTTTCAGTATTGAAAAAAGTGATGGAAGAAAATTGTCCACCGCTGGTTCAAAAGATAAATAAGGATGATGCAATTGAGGTGATTGGGAATGTATCAGCACCATACGGTCATAAAAAGGAAATGGTACCAGGAATGTATTTCGCTTCGGCACTGATCAGAAAAGATAACGTGAGCTTTTACTTTTTCTGTAATTATATCAACCCTGAAGAATTCAATTCCATTGCCCCGGTAACAATGAAATGCCTTGACGGAAAATCCTGTTTTCATTTTAAGAAAGAAGAACAGGTAGTGGAAAAAGAATTAAACGCAATGTTTAAGAAAGGAATTGAATTGTACAGGAAGCAGGGCTGGGTGAAATGACTTAAGGACTCGCTTTAAATTTTGTTGCCTTTTTAATATGAACGGAATCTTTCATTATCCCCGATTAATCTGAATCTATGGTTGGATCAGTAGTTAATTTATTCCGATCTTCTTTATCCGCCCCTCCTTCAGATATTTTTGCAGTTCCCTCAGCGCATCGCCGGCTATCCAACCTGATGCGGCGTCATCTTTCTTATGAATTTGCTTTGCAACATCAATTGCTTTCATGCACAAAATTTCATTTCGTTTCCCGATTTGCCTCAGCGCCCAGTTGATAGCCTTTTTTACAAAGTTTCTTTCATCATGTGATTCGGAAATGATGAATGGAAAGAACTGCTCGAACTTTTTATTCTCTGACTTTTTATCGTGAACCGCAAGCACTGCCATCATGGCAAAGCCAGCCCGCTTTTCAAATTCATTTTTACGCTGTGTCCACTCAATGGCTTTTTGAAATGCCAAAGTAGTTTTTGCAAATAATGTTGCGCAGCAGTTGTCCACGATGTCCCAGGAGTTGAAATCCTTCAGCCATTCCTCCATCATTGATTCTGTCAATTTTTTCGGGTCTGCTATGAATACTGCAATGTGTTGCGCTTCATGAATTCCGGTCTTCCAGAGCTTCAACGCAAGTACATGATTTTTCCCGGCTCGTTTCGCAATGCTCCGCAATTGCGGCATGGTGAGCCCATAGCTGTTTGCAGTCTGAATGCCGAAATGCTCCTTCCCTTTTTTTACTTCAGAAGAAGCGAATTCTTTCAACTCCTTTATTACTTCTTCTGCTGAATTCATTACCACAAAAATTGAAATAACATCCTGAATAAAAAACCATTTTGACCGTATCGCTTTGTGATCCAGTAAAGCATTTATTCTGAAATAGTGAAGCTGGTTGTGTATTTCCGCAGTAAAAAAAGGCTCTGATACATTGAAAAGAGATTAAATTACCGGTACAAAGTGCTTCATAAGTAAATCTGATATATTAAACTCTGGCGCTTCAACCAGGCATCACATACACTGAAGCATTCCGCTATCTTCGCCCGCATCTTAATAAGCCCATGACCAAACACATTCTCATTACCGGCGCTGCCGGTTTCATAGGCTCACACTTATGTGACCGCTTTGTAAATGAAGACTTCGAGGTGATTGCGATGGATAACCTGATCACCGGCGATCTGAAGAACATCGAACACCTTTTCCCCCTTGCAAATTTTACATTTCATCATCATGATATCTCAAAGTTTGTTCATGTTTCGGGTGAACTCGATTACATTCTGCATTTCGCCTCTCCGGCTTCTCCGGTTGACTATGTGAAATGGCCAATACAAACCATGAAGGTCGGGTCACTTGGTACTCACAATTGCCTTGGACTGGCAAAGGCAAAGGGCGCGCGAATCCTTGTTGCCTCCACTTCAGAAGTTTATGGCGATCCGCTTGTTCATCCACAAACTGAGGAATACTGGGGTAATGTAAATCCTGTTGGTCCGCGCAGCATGTATGATGAGGCCAAGCGTTTTCAGGAAGCAATAACAATGGCATATCACAACGCCCATGGAGTTGAAACACGCATCATCCGCATTTTCAATACCTATGGTCCCCGCATGAGGTTGAATGATGGAAGGGTGCTTCCCAACCATTTTTACCAGGCAATCTCAGGAGAAGATATAACAGTGTATGGAGATGGAAAACAGACCCGCTCCTTTTGTTATGTAAGTGATCTTGTAGAAGGAATTTATCGCCTGCTGTTCAGCGATTATCATTTGCCTGTTAACATGGGCAATCCTGATGAGATCACCATTCTCCAGTTTGCCCAGGAGATCATCAGTCTCACCGGTACAAGGCAGAAAATTATTTTTCAGCCGCTTCCCAGGGATGATCCCAAACAGCGCCAGCCAGACATCACCAAGGCAAAGAAATTATTAGGGTGGGAACCGAAAATAAATCGTGAGGAGGGGTTGAAGATCACTTATGATTATTTTAAGAAAGTACTGGGTGTTTGAAAATAAATTGCGGACCTGAAGCACGAATGCACTATTCAATTCCGGGTTTCAAAATCTAAAGTTTCAGTTTTTGTACCTTGTAACCGAAGATTATTGAAGAAGTATCTTTGAATCAGTTCATTCCCCCGGGTCATGCAGAAATTGTTACTATTGGCTTGCAGTACCGTAATTTTTTTATTCCCTGCGTTAAGTATTTCTGGTCAAAATTTACTCAATGGTGATTTTGAGCTTAACTCAGGATTCTGCATCATCAATGGTGGCAATTCCACCATTACTGCCAATCTTAATAATACTGATGCTTATGGTACTGGTCAGGAGATTGATCTTATGAATAATGGTTGCGGCTATGGCACGGCCTACAGCGGTACTTTTTTTCTATGCCTTGCCAACTCGTCCGGCACTTCGCCGGATGCCTGCACCATGGAATTATCAGCACCGCTGGTTTCAGGTCAGTCATATACTCTTTACTATCATGACCGCGGATACGATGTAAATGGATGCTGCCCTCCCGGGGTTCCCATTGAAGTAGGTGTTTCAACCACTTCAGGAACACAGGGAACTGTTGTTTATACAAGTCCTGTACCTGTCAACAATGCATGGTCGTTGCGCGTGGTAAATTTTGTTGCCCCTAACAGCGGACAGTACCTCAGTATTCAGGCCCAGAACAACAATACCAGATGGACTCATCTGGATTGCTTCTCCCTGGATTTCAGCGCATGTTGTGCGCCTTATACGCTTGTACTTACACCGCAGGATGCAACCTGCAGTCTAAGTAATGGAATGGCCATTGCAAGTGTTTCCGGCGGGGGAACATTTACTTATTCATGGAACACACTTCCGATACAAACAACTGATACAGCTTTCAATTTAGCTCCAGGAACTTATAGTGTAACGGTTTCTGATACCAATGGATGCTCCGGTACTGATTCAGTTACCATTGCTAATGTAAATCTCCTCAGTTTGACTGTAACCCCGTCAGCACCTGTGATTTGCGCCGGTGACAGTGTCATCTTAACGGCATCCGGTGCCGGATTCTATTCATGGTATCCATCCACAGGATTGAGCTCAACCAGTGATTCTTCGGTAGTTGCAGCTCCGGATGATACCATTACTTACACCATCACCGGAAGTCTTTCTGCCTGCGTTGACAGCGTACAGGTAACCGTGGCGGTAACGCCACTCCCGCTTTCAACCTTCATTGCCATTCCCGATTCAGCTTGCCCGGGAATTGATATTACATTCACCTATACCGGCAGTTCATTGCCTGCTGCAAACTACCTGTGGGACTTCGATAGCGGGATTATTTCTTCAGGAAGTGGGCAGGGTCCCTACCAGGTTCACTGGAATACCGGCGGAATATATTATGTAACACTTGTGGTTACTGAAAATGGCTGCACATCACTGCCTGAAACACAACAGGTGCAGATCTTTAATCCGCCCATCCCTGAATTCAATATTGCACCTCCTGAAATTTGTGAAGGGAAAATGGTGCAGGTCTATTATTTGGGCAATGCCGCAGCAAGTGCTGATTATCTGTGGAGCTTTGGCAGCGGAACCATATTAACGGGCGCCGGCCAGGGTCCCTATATTTTACAGTATAATTCTTCAGGACAGGAAATAGTTAACTTAACGGTTACAGAACATGGCTGCCCCGCCAGTTTCGCAGATACGCTGCAGGTACATCCATTGCCCATTGCTGCTTTTACTGTATCTGATACCACAGGATGTGATACAATTTCAGTACAATTCACGAATTTATCCTCAGGAGCTGACAGCTATCAATGGAATTTCGGGGATGGCACAACGGATACCTCAGCTAATCCCGTGAAACTTTATGGCCCGGGATCATACGAGGTGAAATTGATTGCTTCCACACAGTTTGGCTGCATGGATACGTTCATCATTCTCTCAAACATAAACGTCTATCTTACTCCGCAGGCAGACTTTACCGCAGATCCGCCGGAGAATATTCCGGTTTATCTGGATGATGCCTATTTTCAATTTACAAATTTATCAGTCAATGCGGTGAGCTTCTGGTGGATGTTTGGTGACAGTACCTTCAGCAATCTGGATGATCCATCACATCTGTACAATGCGGTTGGGGATTATACGGTAACACTTTATGCCTATGACGGCACCTGTGTGGATACCGCCACGCTGAGTTTTCTGATGGTAGACTATAACCCCGGTTATTTTCTCCCGAACGCTTTTTCACCTAATGGCGATGGCATCAATGATGTTTTCAGTATTCTCGGTTTTCATATTCAATCTGCACAAATGAGCATTTTCAACAGGTGGGGGCAATTGATCTTTCAATCATCTGATATCGATCAGGGCTGGGATGGAAGGGTGAAGGGAAAATCAGCCGAGATTGGAACCTACGTGTATGTTGTGAATCTTGTATTTGTGACCGGTGAAAAATCCATTGCAAAGGGCAGCCTGACATTAGTCCGGTAAACCTGAGGTAATACTTCGGGTAGTTTCCGGAAAAACAATGGATGATAGCGCGGAGGGAAAATTAGCAGTTTAAATAATTTTGCCGGAGATCTAACCCTCCATTATTAATGCAGGGAAAAAGTATCCAGGGGCTCACCAAAAAATTAACAACCGAAAGCACGCATCAGCATTTCAGCCCATCTTTCTTTTCCTCTATTTTCGCGAATCAATTTTCATAGAGCAGAGCATTTGTAATGAAAGGTTATTCTATTGAGGAGATCGCGAAAATTGTACGGGGAAAATTTTTACAGAAGTCACCGGCTCCGGTCATCGAGCATCTCATACTCGACAGTCGTAAACTAAATTACACCGAACAATCGGTATTCTTCGCACTCCGGGGGGTGCGCCGGGATGGACATCAATTTATTCCTGACCTGTACGAGCAGGGAATCAGAAATTTTGTTGTCTGTGAGGATGTTGCTGCCATGCCTTCAGCAAATGTGGTGAAGGTGAAAGATACAGTCATTGCACTTCAGTCTCTTGCTGCTCATCACCGCAAGCAGTTTGAAATTCCTGTAATAGGAGTAACCGGCAGCAATGGAAAGACCATTGTAAAGGAATGGCTCTATCAGCTTCTTTCGGCGGACTATAACATTGTCCGCAGTCCGAAGAGCTATAACTCACAGATAGGGGTACCACTCAGCGTCTGGCAGATGGATAACTTTCATGACCTTGCGATCTTTGAAGCTGGAATTTCACAACCCGATGAAATGACCAACCTTGCCAAAGTAATGCAACCCACCATTGGCATTTTTACCAATATCGGCAAGGCGCACAGTGAAGGTTTTTTGAACATCCGGCAAAAAGTAAACGAGAAGCTCAGGCTGTTTGCTCATTCAAACACTATCATTTATTGCCGTGATTATTCCGATATCAATGAATCTATTCTATCCTTCAGGGCACAAATGAAAAAGTCTGACGTGGACTTTGATGGCTGCAGGCCTTTTTCATGGTCAAGGGAAAATCCTGATGCAGATGTTCAGGTTAAGAAGGTTGAAAAGAATTCCGCATTTACCAGCATCTCGCTCCTTTACAAGGCAGCAGCTTTTGACTTTACAATTCCGTTCATTGATGATGCTTCCATTGAAAATGCCATTCACTGCTGGATGTTGATGAAGTATTTATCTGAAAAAAATCCTTCGGGATCGGCAGATGAGGATGTCATACGGCAGCGGATGCTGGATTTGAACCGCGTGGCAATGCGGCTCGAAATGAATGATGCGATCAACAACTGCTCCCTGATCAATGACAGCTATAATTCTGATCTGAACTCACTTGCGATTGCGCTTGATTTTCTTGCCCAGCAAAAGCAGCATGCCAGGAAAACCGTGATCCTTTCAGATATCCTCCAGAGCGGAATGAATGAAATGAAACTTTATAGCGATGTAAATGATCTTCTTGTATCTAAAGCTATTGACCGCCTGATTGGAATTGGTCCTCACATCTCAAATCAAAAATCTCTTTACCAGCTCAATAAAAATCTAACGGCTGAATTTTTTCCCTCGACCGAAAGCTTTCTTAGCTCATTCTCCGGTGAGTGGTTTCACAATGAAACCATTTTGCTTAAAGGAGCCCGCTCTTTTGAATTTGAAAGAATAGGAAAACAACTCATACAGAAGGCGCACGAAACTATTCTGGAAATCGATCTGAATGCACTTCTACAAAATTTATCGGTTTATCAATCATTGCTGCAGCCGAAGACCAAAACCATGGTGATGGTAAAAGCTTTCAGCTATGGAAGCGGAAGCTTTGAAATCGCTAATGCGCTTCAGTTTCATAAAGTGGATTATCTCGCAGTGGCATTTGCAGACGAAGGGGTGGAGTTGCGCAAAGCCGGCATCACCATGCCCATCATGGTCATGAATCCAGAGCAAAAAAGCTTTGACAGCATGATTCATTTCCATCTTGAGCCTGAGCTTTACAGCTTGCGGTTGCTGAAGCAATTTTTGAGTAATGATGCGATCAATTCAAGAGATGATACTGGAGAGGGCTATCCCGTACATCTGGAAATGGAAACTGGTATGAACCGCCTGGGCCTCGGCGCTGATGACATGGATGAATTACTTCAGATCCTCTCCGGAAAAAATTCTCTTCATGTAAAATCCATCTTTACACACCTGGCTGCAAGTGAGGATGCTTCACTTGATGATTATTCTAAAAACCAGATTGACCGGTTCAATATGATCAGTACCAGGATTATTAAACAACTCAATTATCCCGTATTGCGGCATGCACTTAACTCGGCCGGCATTGTTCGCTTCCCTGAAGCACACTATGATATGGTGCGTTTAGGCATCGGTTTATATGGCATTGATGCAACTGATCAGCTTCTCCCAAAGCTTCTTAATGTGAGTACCCTTAAAACCACGATTTCGCAAATCAAAAAAATAAAAGCTAATGACACGGTTGGTTACGGACGAAGGGGAATTGCGAACCAGGATATGACCATTGCCACGGTGGGAATCGGCTATGCTGACGGGCTGAATCGCGCGCTGAGCCGGGGTAACGGCAAAATGATGATAAGGAAAAAACTTGCTTCCATCATCGGTAATATTTGCATGGACATGACCATGCTTGACATCACGCACATACCTGATGCCGAAGAGGGTGATGAGGTGATTGTGTTTGGTAATGAACTGCCGGTGCAACAGCTTGCAGAATGGGTAAGCACCATTCCTTATGAAGTGATCAGCACCATTTCAAGAAGGGTTAAGCGTGTATATTTTCAGGAATGAAAAAGAAGTGAGGCTTGAACATTCGCCGGTCACATTGAATGGCCATAATCAAACTGATTCTGCATGGTCATGTAGAAGTTTAATTTGTCTTTTGTTTCCGTCCGGGTCAATTCCTGACGAGGCTGCCTTAAACTGGTATTCAAAGTTGTTATCATTGTTTAAATCCAGATGGTATACGCTACCCGGATCAAGAACAACATCAGGATTAAAGTCTGTATAAATAATTTGTGCCTGTGCTGTGGATCCCGCTGCAAATAATGAAGCGAAAGCTAAATATTTTTTTAGCATTTCAGAATGGTTGAAATTCTTCTTCATATTTTAAAACATTGGGAAAATTGAAAATTGAGTATTCAAAAGAAGCGAAGTAATTTCATTGTTTTAAACAATCTCCATCAAAGTGCTGAATGACACGAATTTACCTTTATACCGTCTATCATGCTGTTCACGAAGGACAGGTGCAAAATTTTCGATGTAAAAATCAAACTTTTCCCTGCTTTCACACCGGTATTGAATTACATAAGTGCGGTCATCTTCTTCAGGCTGATCAAGAAGTCGGAAAATCTGTGAGCTGATAAATTGCTTTGTCGCTATTACATCGGGTACGTGTATTTCTTTTATCCATTTAAGCCATTCCTGCCAGGCATCCGAATCAATTTTAACCGTTACGTTATAGATAATCATGATGCGGGCTCCCTTATAAATAGTTTTCTTTTTCTTGTTCAAAATTAATAAAGCATCCGGGTACTTTATTAACAGATAAATTTATCTTTATACTTGTTAAACCGGTCGTGATGCTAAAATTATCTGTACTCTTAATAGGGATGAGTATTCTCAAGTCAACTGCTAATGCAACCTGTATACTGCCTCCACCGGGTTCCTTTAAATCAGTAAATGCGGCAAGTTGTCAGATTTATTTAAAATGGGATGTCGTAATCTCAGCAACCAATTACACCATTCAATACAAACCTGCGGCTTCCGGCACCTGGATAACACTGAACAACATCGGGAATATCACTTCTTTTACTCTTACAGGGTTAGCATCCGGAACTACATATCATATTAAAGTTGTGGCCATTTGCTCTAACAACGAGGCCGGCATCTACACTAATCAGATTACAGCTACCACATCATTGTGTTCCAAACCTACCGGGGTAATTCTGGATGCCTTTACTGCAACATCAGCAGCAGTTTCATGGACAGCACCCTGTGGCGAAGCAAATTTTACATTAAAATACCGGAAGATTACCGAATCTGTCTATACTACTCAGAAAAATATCTATACACCCTCATATACTCTGGTTAATCTTGAACCAAATACCCAATATCAGGTAAAGGTGCAATCAAAATGCAGCGGCACCAACCTTTCAAAGTTTACAACACCGGTAACATTCAATACAACCGCCTCCATGGCAGCTTACTCAGGAAAAAATGTATTATTGGTGATCGTTGATGATGCAAGATTCGATAGTTATTCAACTAACGGGGGCCCTTCATTTTTTAATGATACCAACATTTCACGAATTGCCGATGAAGGTGTGAATTTTGAATTAAGTTTTCCTTCCCAGTCACAGTGTTCTCCGAGCCGCGGTTCCATCATAACAGGAGTTTATCCTCACCGGCATGGAGTTTTAAACAACCCCAATTTTGATGAGAGCGACACGATTACCCTTCCAACCTTGCCCGAGATTCTGCATAATCAAGGTTATTATTGCGGGCTCATTGGCAAGTATCATATATCCCCATGGCCTCAGCCAGGTTATGATTTCTGGATGGAAAACCATATGGGTGTTTATATTGATGGTAAATACAACATTAATGGAATTGAAAATATTATTTCTGGGCACCAAACAGATGTGCTCACTGACAGTGCGATGGGCTTTTTTAAAAAGGTTCCTGCAGGAACACCCTTCTTCCTATGGTTAGGTTACCGTGCACCGCACACCCCCTATGTTTCCCGGCCGCGGGATGAAGGGCTTTATGATGGCTATACCATGCCTTATCCTGCCTACCCTAACAAATACACCATCAATTATCCCGGATTTCTTTACAGTTGCAAGAATGCCCCTGACTCTGCCAGAATCGCAGAGAACTGGCGGGGCTATTTCGAATTGCTTCAAGGCGTGGAATCTGATCTTGGCAAGCTGTATCACTTCATGGATTCAATGGGTATTATGGACAGTACCTTAATTATCTTCATGAGCGATAATGGGTATATCATGGGAGAGCATCATTTATTCCAGAAAC
>JBDSEA010000228.1:0-17707 GCA_039920305.1 Chitinophagales bacterium | reverse complement strand
GAGCCGCTGGGCCAGCACCGCGTCCAGCGCGGAGCCCACCAGGAAGGGCTCGATCCCCATCTCGGTCAGCCGGGTGATGGCCGACGGCGCGTCGTTTGTGTGCAGCGTAGAGAGCACGAGGTGACCGGTGAGGGCCGCCTCCACGGCGATCTGGCCTGTCTCGTGGTCGCGGATCTCACCGATGAGCACGATGTCGGGGTCCGACCGGAGGATGGACCGCAGGGCCGAGGCGAAGGTCAGTCCTGCCTTATTGTTTGTCACTAATGGAGCACCACCGGAGGCAGCAAGATATAAAGGGTAAAAACTAAAAAGACGCTCATACCAAATTTCTTTAACAGCCGTATAACCAAACCATCTTTTCGGCAGGATTTTATCGCTGTTATTTTTAAAAGTTCTGGCTTCACTAAGATAAATTGAATAGGTTTTCGGGAGTTTTGTAAACCCATTTTCTGAAAAAAGATTTTTATTATAAATGGTCATAAAGGGATTCACTTTCCACGGAACCTGGTAAATGTGACCATCGGCTGAGGTTACTTCTTCGATCACGGAGCTGTCACAACGGGCACGAATGAATTCAAGAAAACCCTTAAGGGTATCAAGCGGGATTAGAACACCTGCTCTTGCATACATTTCGACGCTTCCCTGCCACATGTTTGCATAAATGTCAGGGGTGGTTTTTCCTACCACTGCTGCAAGAATAACTTCCTCACTTGACTGACCTTCGGGTACAGGTTGTATATGAATTCCATTGGCAGGATGCTTCCTGTTCCATGTATTCGTCAGAGCAGTGCAAAAATCAATTTCTCTGGGGTTATTGGAACACCAAAACAATAATTCTGTTTTTTTTTCTGATGTTGTTTTGCATGCACTTATCAAAAAAAAGCTCATCAATACAAGGGAACAAGCCATGTAAGTGTTCTTTAACAAAATGATGCAGGGTTAAATAGATTGGTTTATATCAATTAAAACAAAACCCCACAGCATTTGAAGTTGCTGCGGGGTTTTTAAATCACCTTAATTTTTTAAGGATTTTTTTGACTCTCATAAATTGAGGAAACCTGTTGATCAGATAAAACGGTGTTGTAAAACATCACATCATCCATATCGCCTGTCCAGAATCCACCATAATCCACGAGCCTGTTGCCGGTTGGGTCAACGGTAAGATAATAGCTGGTAGGAAGATCCTGACCGATCACAAAATTCACAGTGGATGGAACCATTACAGGAATTCCGGGTACATCAGTCCAGGTTTGAACTTTTAATCCGTTAACATAAAATACTTCCTGCCCCGAGGTAAAGCTTACTGCTATATGATACCAGATTTCATTATCCAGTGATAAGTTATCGTCCTTATCATAATAGACCGTATCTGAGCCATTCACAGCGTGAACGGTATAGAAAGGTCTGTTTGTGGATTGCCACTGATACTTGTATCCGTTCCAGCGGTTTAATGATAAAAGCGTGTAAGTATCTTTATTAACAGTTCTTCCGGCGGTATCCTTTTTGCACCAAAGACTGATGGTCATCTGTGCAGGATTAAGTGATGAGGTATAAGGAACTTCAATATTGCCCCCCTTGTCAAAATGATATGCCATATTTGCCCTGCCAAAGCGATCAGGAATAGCCATAGGAATACCTGCTCCAAAAAATGCATGTCCGGTAGTTACCACTCCATTATTGCCATGCCCTGAAGAATCGGCTGGATTGCCATCTAATTTCCAAAAACCAATCAGGTTTTCAGGAAGAATCTCCTGGTTTATATTGGCCTGATAGGCTGCAATAGCTGCCTCTAACTGAGCGCAAGCATTGGTTACATCTGCTGATGTTGAGCTTGAATCTGCCAAGACCAGGAGCGCTGCATCTAAAGCTGTTTTAAGATCCGCTTTAGAGCCGATTACATACTGGCCGGGAATGGTCCCTTCATCTGTACCATAGTAGAGGGCATCAGCAGCAGTAACATTTTCTGTAAGGCAGGATCTATTTACCAAAATAATTAATACTTCATCTTTTTTGCATGATAGTAAAACGAGTGAAAAAAACATACTGCAGAGAACCGCAATTGCAAGAGACCTAAAACGAAAAATTGAATTTGTCATGATTTATATTTATTTAAGTGAAAATGAATGAAAGCATGTTAATGCAAAGCGTGATTTCTGTCCCGTTCGCTTTGCGGAATCGGAAAGTATTTATTCAGAGAATAATTAAAATTAGGTTTATCTGCCAGGGCTAAATTAGCATATGTTTCTCCGTAACGTATCAGATCAAAAAAGCGATGAAATTCACAACCAAGCTCAATGCGCCTTTCATGCTGAATAGCCTTGCGTACCTCCTCCTGATTTAATGCGGATACGTCTGGTAATAAACCGGCAGGAACAGTGCCGAACCCTGGCAATAAGTTATCATAGAGGTAACTTTCCCTGGCTCGTTTTCTTAGCTGGTTAAGTGAAATAAGCGCCTCAGCACTTTGTCCAAGCTCGTTGAGTGCTTCAGCATGCCAGAGTAACACATCTGCATAACGGATGGCTACATAATTAATACTCCCATCCCCTTTGAGTGAAATAGGAATTTCAGACAATGGCTGTTGATGTTTTCTCGTCAGATAGCCGGTAGGGGACCAGCTTGCACTGAAAATCTCACCATCATACCATGGCATGCTATCGCGCCCAACGGTATAATCCAGGCGGGGATCATAAATCCCTTCGGCAGTTTTTTCAAACTCATCAACAAAATTCTGAGTTGGAGCATTGAAAAAATATCCTCCGTCAATGGCAGGTGCAAACCATTGATTCAAAACATTGCCGGTAAAAGGGCTTTGTCCGGTTAAATGCTGAAACTCAAAAACGGATTCTATATTATTTTTAAAGTTTGCATTAAAATTCTGACTGTATAATGTAAGCAGACCATATTGACCGCTTGCAATTACCTCCGCTGCTTTACTTGCTGCCAGATCCCACTTTTTCTGGAATAAATATGCTTTTGCCACCAAAGCAGTAGCAGCTCCGCTGGTAACCCGTCCCACATCGGCTCCGGAATAAATAAGGGGAAGATTGGCTGCAGCATCCAAAAGATCGGGTTCAATAATGGTTTCAAAAATTGTTTGAACCGGAGATTGAGCTATTTGTAATTCATCAGCATTTAAGGGCTCGAGGACGATAGGAACATCACCAAAAATATTGATGAGCGTAAAATAGTACCATGATCTAAGAACTTTTGCTTCTGCAAGGATTCTAACCTGAAGATCCGGATTCATCTCTATTGAAGGTACTTCAGCAAGAACCACATTGCACCGTGTAATTCCTTCATATAAAAGTGCCCATTCACCTTCAAGATTGCCATTTATAGTGGTGATATTAAAGTCATTGATAAGACCGATGTCTGCCTGGTCACCGGGATTGCCGCCTTGTTCTGTATCATCAGATGCAACATCACCAAAAACCCACAAGCGATTTTGTGAAGTGTAAAATGCCAGTGGCCGATAAGCGGCATTTATTGCTAAAACGGCTTGCTGCTCGGTTTGATAAAATTGGGTTTCGGGATAGTTTCCAAGTATTTCCTTGGTAAGGAATTTCTTGCAACCTGTTCCTTCAATCAGAACCAATGCTATAAATAAGCTGAAAAATTCAAATTTTCTAGTATCCAATTTTATTACTTTTTCCTTTTTCAAACTTAAGAATTGTGAAGTTACAAAATTATTTAAAAATTAAAAAGTCAATGTGACTCCGCCGATAAAGCTTCGGGCACTCGGATATGTTCCCCAGTCAATTCCTGCAGCAACATCACCCTTGTACGTTTCAGAATTTAAATTATCACTGGTATGCATTTCCGGATCAAGGCCGGTAAATTTTGTAATGGTGATCAAATTCTGGCTTGTCACATAAACTCTTAATCCTTTAATGTGCATCTGGTTGATCACATACTTTGAGAAGTTATAGCCTATCTGAAGATTTTTCAGCCGAACATACGAAGCATCCTCCAGAAATCTGCTTGAAGGTGTTTTGTTGTTGGTTGATCCTAACCATGAAACGCGGGGCATGGTGTTCGAGGTCCCTTCCCCTGTCCACCTTTCATCATACACACGCTCAGTTAAATTGAAAGCCCGATAAAAGCCTTCAATGTCATGGTTAACCTGCAAGTATATTTTATTCCCGTATGCTCCCTGAAAGAAAACCGAGAGATCAAAACTGCCGAATTCTAAACTTGTTGTTAAGCCATAAATAAACTTAGGAATGGCACTTCCCAAAAAGGTCCGGTCATTCTCATCAATAACTCCATCGGCATTCTGGTCTTTAAACATTACATCACCTGGCCTTATATAGGGACCCTGGTATGCATGTTTAAATATTTCGGCATCATTTTGAAAAATGCCCTCCATCTCATACAAGTAAAAAGAGCCGATTGGCTGTCCCACCTGGGTGAGTGTTGCATAAATGCCATTATCTATTCTCCCTCCGGGAATGGGTGCGCCATCAGCAAGAGATAAAACCTTATTTTTTAAGGTAGCAAAATTTGCATTTATGTTATATTTAAGTCGCCCCTCATGGTTCTCATAATTTAATTCCACTTCAATTCCTTTATTTTCGACTTTACCCGCATTCACATAAGGAGTAGCAGCACTTCCGCCTATCAATGGCAGCGGAACCGGGATTAGCATATCCGAAGTCGTTTTAATGTAATAATCAATAGTCAGGCTCAGCTTGTTTTGCAATATGCCAATATCAACACCACCGTCAGCCTGGGTAGATGACTCCCACTTTACATTTTCATTGCCTCTTGTGGAAATGGTATATCCCGAATTACTTGCCGGGGGTGAACCAAAAACATAATTGTATCCTCCGCCTATGATAGAAGCCCATGGATAATTACCAATATCCTGGTTTCCCAGTTGTCCGAGACTTGCTCTTAGCCTTAGCTTGGAAATAGATGTAAGATTATCCCTGATAAAGTTTTCATTGTGTAAATTCCATCCTGCAGAACCGGAAAAAAAGTTACCATACCTGTTAGCTGGTGCAAACCGGGAAGAACCATCTCGCCTCACATTGAATGACAGCAGATACCGGTCATCATATACATAATTTACATTTCCAAAAAGTGAAAAAAGAGCCCATTCCTGCTGACCTTCAAATACATTTTGTGAAGTGATGTTAAGTCCATTACCCAAAAAGAGTAAGCTGCCCAGGTCATTAGGAAAATTCTGATCTGATCCACCATGTATATGGTTTGTATTGCTGATTGCCTCTGTTCCTGCAATTCCTGTAAAATTGTGAACGCCATTGAATGTTTTGTTATAGCTGAGCGTATTGTTCCAGATAAAATTTATGTTACGCGCGGTGCTTACAGTAAGCCTGTTTGGACTATTGACACGGCCATTGGTTCCATAGTTTTTATCAAAGCGCTTTGCATCTGTTACAATAACGTCAGTCCCTACATCGCTTTTAAATTTCAAATCTTTAAAGATCCTGTATTCGAAATAGAAATCACCAAATACGCGCGATTGCATTTCCTTGTTATCTGCATACACAGCAAGGGCAACCGGGTTATAACCATCACCGAAAAAATTAGGATATTCAGGAAGATCAGTATAAGTTCCATCAGGATTGAAAATTGGAATAGCGGGAGTGCGAAAGAGCGCATAGCGTACAACGCTGCCGCCATTTCCTCCATAGCCATCACCGGAGCTTCCGACAATATTCCTTTTAGAGTAAGCAAGATTAAAGTTGAGGCCGATACTTAGCTTTTCTGATAGCTCAATATTAAATTTTGACCGCATGGTATATCGCTCATAGGAAGAATTCAGAATGATACCATCCTGAGTGAAATAGTTTCCTGAGATGTAATAGAGTGTTTTATCATTTCCGCCATTAACTGAAAGCTGATGATTTTGCATAAAACCAGCCTGGAATATAGCCTTGAGCCAATCGGTATCTGCCAGGTCAAGATTTGCAGGTATTGGATCACGCTGTAAGATCGGGTCAAGATCTGCATTGTCATTTGCTACAGCTTCATTATATAATTCCACATACTGAGCAGTATTACACATATCAGGTAAATCTCCATGAATTTGGAAGCCTTCATATCCTGAGTAATTGAATTGGGGCTTTCCCTTTTTACCGCTCCGGGTTGTAACAACAACAACACCATTGGCAGAACGCGCACCATAAATAGCTGCGGAAGCAGCATCCTTTAATATGGTAATGGATTGTATGTCATTTGCTGAAAGAAAATTAATTCCATCCTTGGTAGGAATTCCGTCAATAATAAAAAGCGGATTATTATCATTGATCGTGCCTACGCCTCTGATTCTTACCACAACGCCCTCGCCGGGTTGTCCCGTGGATTGTGTAATGCGTACACCAGATGCCTTGCCCTGTAATGCCTGATCAACATTTCCAACAGGTAATTTGGAAAGACTTTCAACATCCACGGTTGAAACCGCGCCTGTAATACTTGAGCGTTTTTGCGTTTGATAACCTACAACCACTACTTCATTGAGTGATTGATAACCTGCCTTCAGTGTAACGGTATAGGTTTGTTTGTTGTCACTTACCAATACTGACTGCTTAAAGTCAGCATATCCTACATAGGAAACTTTCAGGGTGTAGTTTCCGGGCAAAATATTGCTTATTTCGTATGACCCGTCATCGTTTGTGCTTGCACCATACTGCGTGCCTTCTAAGATTACCGTGGCGAAAGAAATAGCAATCCCTTTATCATCCAAAACCTTACCCTCAATGGATCCGCTCTGCGCTAAGCTTGTTAAAGCTATAAAGGTGAAGCAGAAAAGGGAAATCACAAAGTGATTTGTAAAATTCATTTGTCAGTAATCAAATTGGGGTTTTAACTTTTTTATCTCTGAAATGATTCAGACACCTGAATGAACTTAGGGGATAAACATACACATATTATTCAGTAATTCAAATTTGATTTCCTCGGCTGTGAACATCTGTAATTATCAAAAATCCATTTTTGCGGTGAGCATGTCGCAATGGAAAAGAAATGCAGCATGTATAGCGGATTCCTTTTTTTAATCAATAGATTTATTTCTTAGCATCCTGCTTTGAATTTGCCCATACATCCATTTTTGAAATGAGCACACTCAACGGCATGCAGCCATCTTTCAAAAACTCATCATGGAAGCCGGCGATATCAAATTTGTTGCTGAGGAGGTGCTGATATTTATCACGCAGTCCCCTGATTGTGAGTGAGCCTACTTTATAACTAAGGGCTTGTCCCGGGTAAACCATGTATCGCTCAATTGCTGATGTTGCTTCCTGCTCGCTGGTTGACTGGTTATCCATCATGTAGCGAATTGCCTGCTCGCGCGTCATTTTGCCGGTATGCAATCCTACATCCACCACTAAACGTATTGCACGCAGCATCTGATCATTCAATGCACCAAACCGCTGATAAGGATCCGTATAAACTCCAAGCTCATATCCTAAGTTTTCCGCGTAATGTGCCCAGCCCTCACCATATGCTCCATACCATGCATATCTCCGAAAACGGGGAAGCGAGGTGTTTTCCTGCTGTAGCGAAATCTGGTAGTGATGGCCGGGAATTGCCTCATGTAAAAATGTGGAGGTCATGCCATCAGTAACATTAAACCTTGTTGCGTCAACTATTGGAACATAAAACACACCCGGGCGGGATCCATCGGCTGTGCCCGGGTTGTATTCGGCGCTTGCTGAGGCAGCACGGAATTTTTCGGTTTCCCTGATCACAAACTTTGTCTTCGGGAAGCGATGAAAATAATCCGGCATCTGCGGCTGTACCTGATCAAGAATGGCATAGTAGGCATGGATGACATCACTATCCGTTTTAAATGGGGTAAACCTGGGATCAGTGCGTAGGTAGTTAAAGAACGAAGTCAAATTGCTTTTGAATCCAACGCTGTCCTTGATCTGTATCATTTCTTCCTTTAACAACCGAACCTGCTGGAGCCCGATGTTATAAATGGAATCAGGAGTGAGATCAGTGGTTGTCCAGTACCTTACAAAATAAGCATACATCTCTTTGCCCTGGGGTACCGCATCAATACCACTCGTGGATCTTGCCTTCGGCAGGTATTCAGTTTGCAGAAAATCACCGAGTTTTTTGTATGAAGGAATCAGCTCGCTCAAAATTGCTGTCTCGAATTCAGCGGTTAATCTTTCACATGTGCTATCAGAAAAGTCCGAAGGGAATATATTAACCGG
This sequence comes from Chitinophagales bacterium, assembly GCA_039920305.1. GTDB lineage: Bacteria > Bacteroidota > Bacteroidia > Chitinophagales > UBA10324 > DASRAJ01. The sequence continues at coordinate 9,515 of JBDSEA010000228.1, read as the reverse complement.
TCCGTAAAAAATTGATTGGGTTGGATCATTTACTATCATGTCATTGCACTCGGGAATCATTTTCACAACAATCGCTTTTGGCAAAACATGACCGGCAGCAATACCTTTTTTAAAATAGATAATTGCCGAATCAGCATAAGCGCTGAAGGCTTTTGCGCGCTTCAGCCAGTTCTCATAATCATTTACTGTTTTAAATGGCTGGTTGCCTGTTCCTGTGCCTAACTGTCCCATTGTGATGTGTACTCCGTTAAACTGATCGAACGGATAAAAATTGGTAGGAAATTGCAAACCTTCAAGGTCAGTGGTCAATCCATATTTAAGAATATCATAGCTGATCTGGTCATTCTCATTCAGTACTGCACGATTGTATTGCCGGAGTGAATCGAGATATTGCTGCAGCCAGGATTTTAATTGCAACCGGTAGCTATCCGCAAAATCAACATACAATTTACTGTTATAGCGTTCATCACCAATTGCAGTTGCTTCAAGCGGGAAGAGCCGGAGACGATCCTCATAATACTTATCAAGCATTTTATTGAAGCCTGCATTACTAATCGTGTCATTTCCGTCTTCATTACTCTCCCTGATGGATGAAGATTGCCGGCATGAAAAGCAAATACCGAATAGGACCGAAAAAAAGGTATACCTGTAGTTCATTCATTTTTTTTTGCGAAAATAGCGGGGAGAATTTATTCCCCGATATCTTTCGATGAATGCATCAATTGAAGAGATGAAAATGCCGTTGAAACCCGGAGCAGCAACTGAAGCAATTCAATCAGGTCATACGAATAGAATAAAATTGCATTGCTATTATTGTGGTCATGTAATAAATGAAGTTATTTTTATGAAAATCAGCCTGCCTGATCTTTAATGGAGATTCCGTAAAACTTCTTCAGTGTACAAGATTTATAAGTTTGGTGGTGCTTCATTAAGAAATGCATCAGGGTTCAGAAATGTCGCAAGTATTCTGGATAAGAACAGAGATCAGAATATTCTCCTCATAATTTCTGCATTGGGAAAAACAACGAATGAGCTTGAAGAAGTTGTAAACCGATATTTTTTCAGGAAGGGAAATGCCGCCCGGTATCTCGAAAAAATAAAACAGGACCATTACCAAATACTGCGCGACCTGTTTCAGGATCAAAATCAAAATGTATTCAATGAAGTGAATAATGCCTTTGTCGAAATTGACTGGATTCTTGAAGATGAGCCGCATGATTCATATGACTACCTCTACGATCAAATTGTTTCTATCGGAGAAATGGCCTCAAGCAAAATGGTTGCCGCCTACTTAAATCAATGCTCAATGCCTGCTGCCTGGGTTGATGTGCGGGATTGCATCCGCACTGATAATAATTACAGGGAGGGGAGGGTAGACTGGGAGATTACAGAGGGAAATATTATAAAAAACATTCCACCATTATCAGGCAATCAATTCGTGGTGACGCAGGGATTTATCGGAGGCAGCGCCGAAAACTTTACAACCACTCTTGGAAGAGAGGGAAGTGATTATTCCGCAGCCATCTTCGGGTATGCGCTTAATGCCGGGAGCGTAACAATCTGGAAAGATGTTGAAGGTGTTTTGACAGCTGACCCGAAATATTTTCCTGATGCAGGAATAATCAGCCGGCTCTCTTATTATGAAGCCATGGAGATGGCATATTATGGAGCATCGGTGATTCATCCGAAGACAATCAAGCCGCTGCAAAACAAAAAAATTCCGTTATGGGTGCGCGGTTTTCACACACCGGAAAAAGAGGGAACGCTGATTACCGAGGCGGGAGAAATTACTTATCCCCCGGTTATTGTTTTAAAGCACAATCAAATCCTCCTTTCTTTTTATCCAAAAGATTTTTCATTTATTGCTGAGGATAATCTAAGTCACATTTTTATCATACTTTCCGGTCAACGGATCAAAGTAAACCTGATGCAGAATTCTGCATTAAGCTTTTCCATCTGTACTGATCTGACAGAAAAGGTTGCTCCCGCTATTGCAGAATTAAAAAATTCATTTGCAGTACTTACCAATGAAGATCTTGAGTTGCTCACCATCCGTCATTACACGCAGGATTTGATCAACCGCTACAGTGAAGAAAAAGAAATTTTACTGGAGCAAAGAAGCAGGCAAACAGTTCAATTTGTAATGAAGAAACAAACAAAATCGGAAAGGAAGCCACATTAATTTTTATCTTCAGGATGTAGGCGTTGCATTTTCATCTACCACTCCGGTCTTTGCAGGATGATCTGTCCAATAACAGCATCACGGACGTTGAAATTTTTTAATCCCGATGATTTTTTTTGCTGGTTGTGGATGTCAGTCAACTCTCCCTGCCTGATAAAATCTTCACGCATGTTACGCTGCACTTCGATTTCATAAGCTGCATTTTCAGCAGTAAGAAATGGGGCAGGCTCTTTTTTTTCCAGAGCTTTACGGATGGGCTTTACATATTCCTTTTTGATTTCAGGCTTTTGAATGATCTGCCGTGCTTCAACCGGTTTTGCATAGGGCTTATTCCGGGTTTCAACGCGGCGGTGCATCTCGCGCAAAATCTCATCAATGGTTTTTGGCTGTGGCTCCTGATACGGCGCAGCATCAGCAGTAGAATCAGGCGATAATGTAACCGGAGGGATATTGGAAGGAATTTGCTGCCTTCTTCTCTCTGCCTCTTCCTGCTCTTTTTTCTGCTTTAAAATAAAGCGAACGATGTAGAAGATGATCGCGAGAACAATTAGTACGTATTGCATAAATGAATTCTCCATTAAGTTAAACTAATGTCTGAGCTTGCTGGATAAAAAGAATATAAGCGTGAGAAAGATACTTATGATGATTGAAGTAACCATGGGAAAATAAAATGTGAAGTTGCCTTTTCTGATAAGAATATCACCCGGCAATTTGCCAATGAAAGGCATCTTATGAAAAGAGATAAGAAGGATACCTGCCACTATCAGGGTTATTCCGAGAATAAGAAAAATTTTTCCAAGACCCGCCATTAGTACCGCTTTTGTTCTCCAAAATTACTCTTTGATAGCATAAATCATATCCTTCATTTCACCTTTTTCCATCCATGGTCCGTCATAATTATCATCGTAGTAAAGAAATTTTTTACCGGCAATATCATACACTAAAATATCTCCGCTGTCATCTGCCTTGTTCACATATGATGAGGGGTAATAAAGAAAGAGGTAACAAAAATTGCCGGGATCATTCTGCAGAATCAGTTTTACAGAATCTGCAGTCAGGGCCTGAAAGTCGAAAGGATAATCATCGATCAGCTTTTGATTCAGCAGCACTTTTTTATCGAGCTCAATCGTGCCATCAGCATAAGCTTTGTTAAAAAGCAGCGTCTTATCCTTTATCTGTGCTGCATCATTGTAAATATGATCCCACACGCTGTCCCTCACACTGCCCCTGATCTTATGGTCAATAATGATTTGAAGTGATTGATTCATAAATGCAAGAAGCATCTCCAGCTCAAAATTTCCCGCCGTTGTAGCAGCACGCTCAGGAGAAAAGCGAAAGAAGCCGATAATCTTCGGGCCACTGGTAGCAGGTGTAAACAAGTATTTAGTTTGTCGGAACCCCCCCTGTGAAAGCATAAAGATGCAATCCTTCTTTTTAGCTATGTCCTCTGCGTTGAGTAAATGAACCGCTGCACCCCGGTCTTCCCGGGCCTGTGCAAATAGAAATACATTTTTTTCACTCTTTACAAGCGTATCCAGCTCCTGTGAATTAATAAAAGAGATACTGGTCACTGACCATACTTTTCCAAGTGCTTCCTTAAGCCACTTATTGAAAGTTGAATCATCTGTCAAAACAACATTCAATTTGCCATTTACCATTGCCTGCACGGCTGCATTGTTGAAGTCTTTTGAAATCAACTGGGCTTGCACCAAACTTGCCGATAGCACGGGGAGTATTAAAAGACACAGCCATTTTATCATAGTCATAGTAGAATCTGTTCCTTTGCGAAGATAGAAGACAAACGTGGTTGGTTATATCATTCTCATTCAGCTAACAATTTTTGATAAAGGATTTGCAGTTGTGAGGCCTGCACCTCATCCCTGAATTTTGTTGAATATAACCTGCCTTCAGCCGCCATACTTTTTTGCAATTCAGCATCATTCATAACACTCAGTATTGCAGCAGCAAAGCCTTCAGGATTATTTGCATCCACGTACAATGAAAAAGGACCGGCAGCTTCCCTGAATACTTTCAAATCATTACAAACCACCGGCAGCCCGGAGGCTAATGCTTCAGCAAGAGGAAGCCCAAATCCTTCATTTTCTGAGGGATATGCCAGCAGGGTAGCGGCCTGATAAATGAATGGCAGATCCTCATTCAAAACATTTGAGAGGTATTGAACATGATCAGCAAGGCGGTGTTGCTGTATAAATTGATCTGCTTGCTTTTTATATGAAGTGGCTTTTCCGATTATTATTAATGGAAGCCTGTATTTGCTGTCCATTCTATCCATTGCTTTTAGTACTGCAAGTAAATTTTTTCTTTTTTCAATAGTTCCTACACACAGGATAAATTCCTTTGGAAGTGTAAATTTTTCTTTTACATTCAATTGTTGCTGTTCCGTTGCCCCCTGGTAAAATCGTGACGATACTGACTGGCAGATCACTGAAATTTTTTCATCCGGAATTTTATAGAAATTCATTATATCGGTTTTTGTTTCCTCACTCACTGCAATGATGTGATCTGCCTCAGAGCAGGCATGCAGGCTTTTCCGATGGTAGATATACCGGTCAGCAGCAGGATAAAATTCAGGATGGCGTAAAAAAATCAAATCATGAATGGTGACAACGGATTTTATACCTGATTTTTTTAGTCCACGGGGAAGCTCATTGCTTAGGCCATGATATAGCTTAACGTTATTGTTCTTAAGATTGGTAATTATTGCCGAGCTTCTCCATAAGGGGTGGAAAATTTTCCATAAACCACGCGGACTAATGGCAGAGAGGCACGGTAAATTATTCCATAAAAACAGATCAGAGGTTGATGGGGTGCATAAAAAATAATGGTTTTGCGGATAGAATCTGGAAAGTGCAGTGATCGCATTCCTGCTGTAATTTCCCAGGCCTGACCTGTTATGAAATGCACGCTTTGCATCAAAGCCAATCTCCATGGAGCAAAGAAAGAGAAGAGCAATGAATCCGGATACTCTGAATCGGATTATAAAAACAATTTCCTCAAGGATGCATGATCACAAGCTTGAAAGTTTGAATTCCGCTCCCATTGCTTAACTGGAGAAAATATAATCCTGAAGCAAGGTTTGTATAATTGATATTGCTATTGTCACCGGCGGAAATTGAAAGCGGGCTTGTATGAACCAATTGACCCGCAGCATTAAACAGGGTTAGCACCCCATTAAAATTGTTATAGGTCGTAAGCAAAATATTTCCATCAGACGGATTGGTTACAGGAACGAAACTGACAGGAAGTGAAACTATATCGTCGCTACCATTCCTGCATTTAGCATTACCTGTACCGGCTGGCAGATGGGTAAAAAGAAAATCACTTGTAATTTGCTCGAGTGTATCAAACGCAGGTGATGTTTGTCCAACTCCATGACCTGCACCCTCAAAAGCATGCAGATTGGATTCGATTCCGTTCCGTAGAGATGCTTCGTGGATGGTAAAACTTCCGTAAATGTAAATGCTATCAGGATTGAAGCCGGCAACATAAGGAACAGTTGCATCAGCAGTCCCATGAAATAACTGGTTGGGCTCGGTTTCGTTGCGCAGCCAGGCAGTATCCGGTAATCCTCCCCAGCAGGAGATGATACCTTTAAGCTGTGAAGAATACCCCTCGTTGCCGCTGCTGTTTTCGAGTGGACCCAGTGCATCAGTATTAAAAATGGTTTCTGCCTCGCTTTGCTGCCAGTATGCTGACGTAAGGCAAATGGAGCCCCCGGCTGACGTTCCGATCATAAAGATGGAAGCCGTATCAACACAATATTCATCCGCGTACCGCTTGAAAAATCGTACAGAGGATTTGGCATCTTGTGTTGCCTGGTAAACTTCCTGAAAATTATCGATGGTATCAGCAAGATTTTCAAGCCCCAGCCGGTAATCTATTGATGCAAACAGGTATCCGAATTTTGCAAAATAATTTCCAAAAGTTTTAGCTTTGTCCGTTGTCTTATTTCCTGCGGTGAATCCACCACCATGACAATAAATAATTACAGGGCGCCGATAATCAATGACAGTATCCGGCTCGTAAATATCAAGTTTCAGGGTATCCATTTTATTAAAAAAATGATTAAAGTTTCTTCCATAAACAATATCACTTGTTACCTTGACTGAATCATAAACCGAATCAGAAAATGCATTCAGAGGTGCTGTGGTTTGGGCATCAGATTTTATAGTTATTAATAAAAATACTAATAAATGTACTAATGATTTCAGGAAGCCTGAATTACCATATTTCATAAAATAAATGGGTTACTTAACTTTTTTGGTTATAATGTCCAAAATCACACCATAGACGAGGAGAAGATTAAAAAAAGGTGCCGGAGGAGAGATTCGAACTCTCATACCCTTTCAGGCGCTGCGCTCTGAACACAGTGTGTCTACCAGTTCCACCACTTCGGCCGGGTCGCAAAGGTATTTGTTATCAGTATTGGGTAGTAAAAAACCCGAAATTTATCACTTACTACAGATAACATCATTATTTCTAATCCAATAAACCCGTTCAAGCTCATAGACCAGTATTTCACACATCAAATATTAACTCTTAATTAACTCAATCTCCATTGAATGTGCAAAGATCATCTACAACTATACTTCCTGCTTCAGTAATTGTAGGCATCACAAACCAAAATCCTTTCGATTCACCTTCCCGTTAATGGTGAAGCCGGCGCGGGTATTTCCATATTCATCCGTCACAATTCCATCCAATTCAACATTCACTTCCGGTTTAGTGTGTCGTGTAATCGTTAATCACCATACCGCTTTTATAAGCCGTTGTCTGCTTTGTGGTGCTTAGGATGTATGAATTTCGGGGGAAATTTTTCCGCGTTAAAAAAACATCACTCATTAATATCGAGTGTCCTTATTGGTTTGAGTCAGGGAATGATCTTTTTACATTATAAAATTCAGTCGTGTTCATATTAAATACATTCCCTGAAATTTTCTCATTCAAGGCTATAGCCATTCCCTTTCATAACTAAGCCGCTCCTTCTTTACATTTACCCGATTCAAATTTTATGGAAAAAGAAACAGGTTTTCGAAAAGAGATCAGGTTGTTTGATGGGATCATGCTTGTATCAGGAACCATGATCGGCTCTGGGATTTTTATAGTAAGTGCTGACATTGCCAGGAATGTGGGATCCTCCGGTTACCTGCTGCTGGTATGGGCACTTTCAGGTTTTCTTACCATCGCTGCAGCATTGAGCTATGGTGAGCTAACGAGTATGTTTCCTAAAGCGGGTGGTCAATATGTATTTCTCCGGGAAGCATATAATCCGCTCATGGGATTTCTTTACGGCTGGACTTATTTTCTTGTAATACAAACCGGAACCATTGCCGCCGTAGGAGTTGCTTTTGCAAAATTTACCGGTGTTTTCATTCCATATTTCAATGCTGATAATATAGTTGCTGATTTAGGATTCTTAAGAATTAATACACAGCAGGTACTTGCCATTGCGGTGATAGCAATTCTCACACTGGTGAATATTCGAGGAGTGCGGTATGGCAAATGGATTCAGACGATTTTCAGCGGCACAAAAATTTTAGCCTTGTTTGGATTAATTGCAATTGGATTATTTGTGAGTAATGCTGAAGCGATTGCAGAAAATTTCTCTCAATGGTGGAATGCGAAAAGCACCATGGTAGCTGCGGATCATGTTACGCTTATTGTTCACTCATTAAGCGGGTGGGCGCTGATTGTTGCAATTGCATCGTCAATGGTCGGAAGCATGTTTGCTATGGATGCTTGGAATGGAATCACTTTCACAGGAGATGAGGTGATAAATCCAAAGCGCAATATTCCATTAAGCATGGGAATCGGTGTTGCGCTTGTCTCGTTTATTTATCTGCTTTTAAACATTACTTATCTTACCAATTTGCCACTTGAGGGAATTCCCGGCAGTGAGATTTCAAGAAATGTTTTTGAGCAGGGAATTCAATTCGCTAAAGATGACAGGGTAGGAGTTGCGGTTGCAGATGCTATGGCCGGGCATCATGCAGTGTTGCTTGTTGCGGCGCTCATCATGGTATCTACTTTTAGCTGTCTGAATGGACTGATTCTCACTGCACCGCGAATGTTTTACAAGATGGCAGAAGATAAATTGTTTTTCAAAAGTATGGGAAAGCTGAACAGCAAGGGTGTTCCTGCCGTGGCTACCATTTTTGCATCGGTATGGGCATGCCTCTTATGTTTATCCGGAACCTATGGCAACCTGCTCGATTATGTAGTATTTGCGGTTTTGCTTTTTTACATTTTTACTATCATCGGAGTTTTCATTCTCCGGAAAAAATTGCCTTACGCTCCGAGGCAGTACAAAGCTTTCGGCTATCCGGTCTTACCTGCAATTTATGTGGGGATTGTTATCTTAATCTGTATCATTCTCCTTATCTACAAGCCCGATTATACATGGCCCGGATTCATTGTGGTTGGCCTGGGCGTACCGGCCTATTTTATTTTCAGAAAGGGTAATGAATCAGTAAACCCAAATGGTAAAGGACAGAATAATTGAAAGTTGTAAATTGCTCATCCAATCTTAATTAATCTATGAAACGGACCTACATTGCCATCATCTTCATACTTGTTCTTGCCCTCATTTTTGCTTTTCAAAATACTGATCCTATCTCGCTTAAATTTTTAGCCTGGCAGATTAACGGTTCCCAAGCCTTGATCATCCTTAGCATATTTTTCATTGGGTACCTCGGTGGCTGGCTGCTTGGAATGAGCAGTCTTTGGAGAAAGAACCGGGAGTTGAGGGATTTAAAAAAGCAGTCTGCCATGTCACAGGCAACAGCCGCAGATTCTGCTGCCGATATTACAAAAATCAATTAATAATTTGCAATACCGGAAGTGTGACACCAATATTTATCCGGATAAAAATTTTAATCTTCCTCCCGGCAGTATCAGCAGCAGCTTTTTTGGCAATGAATATTTTTGAGCCATTCTCTTTATGTTTACCTGCGAAGCAATAGTATGGCGTATACAAAGATCAGGGTGCTGATGCTTGGCTGGGAATTTCCTCCGATGCTTACCGGCGGATTGGGGCCGGCGTGTTATGGACTGGCAAAGGCACTTGCTTCCTTCACTGATTTAAAAATATTTCTTCCACGAAGCGATCTGAATTTTAAAATGAAAAAGGTGAGCATACTCGGCCTTAATCATTTTGAATACGATGGAAACACCGGTGAGCTTGTGCTGCCGGATTTCAAATGGTTTCTGGCGGATGAGTACATCACTGAAGAGACCAAAGCCATGCCGCCCGAATTAAGAATCCCCTATCACGGTGCTGAAGTAAGCGGGTACGAATTGAAAACCCTGTTTA
>JBDSEA010000227.1:0-4194 GCA_039920305.1 Chitinophagales bacterium | reverse complement strand
CGTTCTACTACGTGAACGACCTGATCATTTTTGAATAAAGCAATAAAGGGAGATGAAGGCGGATACGGAAGCAAGTGCTCCCGAACTTTTAATGTTGCTTCCTGATCCACACCTGCAAATACGGTGTACAAGTGCTGAGGCTTTTTTTCAGACCGCTCAAGTGAATTGATAATACCGGGACGGGCACTGCCTGCAGCGCATCCGCAAACCGAATTAACTACCATAAGCATGGTGCCTTCATTTTTTGTGATGATGGATTCGGCTTCGTCCGCTGTTTTGAGTTCTACAAAGCCTTCATTGGTTAATTCACGGCGCATGGGCGCTACCATTTCTTCAGGATACATAGTTTGAAATTTAATACATAATAAATAAAATTAAGAATTGTGCAATGATAAGTTTAAAAGTGGGAAAAAAGTTCACCTTTTTCGGCATTAAAAACCATTACATTCTGTATTTACAAGAGAAAACTACTCAATACTTCATCGGCAAATTGTTTGCTATCTATATTCTATGGTTTTTCCGGTGATATTCAATACCCGGCCATTTCCTTCATTCAAAAATCTTACTGATGAAAAATTTTACTTTTTTATTAATGTTGAGTCTTGCAGCATTTTCCCTTTCTGCTCAAACCAATGAAATTGAATCCAATGATGATTTTGCCACAGCAAATCCGGTTGTTCTGCAACAAACACTCGTAGGGCAGACATGTGCCAATCCCGAGCAGGACTATTTCCTCATCACATTACCCAGTAGCGGAACACTAAATATTTATACTTCCATTAGTGCGATGAATGTGTATTCCAATGCCCTGACCTTTTCCCTTTATTCAAAGTCTGAAACCCTGATTGAAGTGTTTTATCCTGCGGTTGGAGTATCCATGCCACTTGCAGATACCCTCATGCAGGGATGTCTTGCCGCCGATACTTTTTACATTAAGGTAGCTTCATCATCCTTCTTTGCACATTGCTATGATTATCAATTTTTTTATACCGTAACCCCGCTTACTTATTCAGCGGATGCTGAGTCAAATAATGAATTCACAACAGCCACACCTCTTGCAACGCAATTTTACGCCCAGGGGCAATTGAATATTTTCAGTGATCCCGGATATTCTCCTGATGAAGATTTCTATCAGATCATTGTTCCGGAAGATGGAACATTGCGGGTTTTTACCAGTGCTGAATATTCCACCACAGTTAGTAACACCATGATGATCAGTCTTTATTCAAAAGACCAGGAACATTTTAGTGATTTGGATGCAGCAGTCGGAGTGTTTGGTAATCCTGAAATGGATACACTTTACTGGAGTTGTATCTCCGCCGATACCATGTACCTTAAACTCTATACTGGCAGTACATTCGATTGCGGTTATTCATATCAAATACTTTATGACGTAATTCCTCCGGCTCATGGCAATGATATAGAGCCCAATAATACCTTCGACGAGGCGAACATTCTTCCATATGCACAGAGTGTAGGAGGCCATCTTGGTTTTGATGATGATGCGCAGAATTCACCTGATGATGATTTTTATCAAATTGTACTTCCTTCCAGCGGCACACTTCGGTTGTTTACAAATGTTGATTTCAGTTCATCGGGAAGTAATCAGCTCAGCGTAGGGTTGTTTACTAAAGATCAGATTAATATCGCCATTCAATCTGCCGACGTCGGAGACTTTAATTTGCCTGTGGAAGATACATTGTACTGGACCTGTATGGGAGCGGACACTATGTATTTGAAACTTTTCATTGATAATCCCTTTGATTGCGGGTATTCATACGAGATAAGCTTTGATGTGCTAACACCTGCATATTCTGCAGACGCGGAGCCGAATGATACTTTTGCAGAAGCGGCACTTCTTTCATACAATATTGGTGTTCAGGGTCAGCTTGGTTTTGATAATTATACGGTTCATTACCCTGACCAGGATTACTATCAAATGGTAATTCCGGATGATGGAATGCTGCGGTTATTTACTTCAGCTGATAAATCATCTATCGGAAGCTTTGGCCTGAATGCAAGTCTGTATTCGAAGGACGGTCTGCTCGTAAGCGAACAGTTTGCTGAACTGGGTGATTTTAATATTCCTGTTGCAGATACATTATACTGGTCCTGTATTTCAGGTGATACTATGTACCTGAAAGTATCGCTTAACAGTGGATTTGATTGCGGATTTTCTTACTCGCTTCGCTATGATATCATACCACCCCTTTTCTCAAATGACCAGGAACCGAATGATGAATTTGCTTCTGCTGAGATGATTGATCCGGATTTTCCAATTGAAGGGCATCTTAATTTTTACGACGATAGCACAAGTGATTATTTTAAATTCTTCAAGCCGGACAATGGATTTCTGAATATTTACATTGAATCGGAAACAGCCGATTCTACCGGGGATTCACTTCTGGTTTCGCTATATGATCACAATACAAATTTTATTACGGATTTAAAAGTTCTTACCGGTACTAATCAGCAAGCAGCTGCGGATTCCATAACAATTACTTCCCTTGCTTCTGATACATTTTATTTGAAAGGGACATGGTTCGGAGAAAGCTGTGGCTCATACAGGTTTACCTTAAGGAGCACTTTAATCACAGCAGTGAGTGATCCGGTAATGGAGAGCATTACGGTGTATCCTAATCCATCATCCGGCCTTTTGGTAATTAAATCAGGACTTAAACCGATAGAGGGCATCAAAGTTTCTGATTTTTTGGGTAAAGAGATTTTTTCAATTTCAAATCTTCCATATCAATCATCCTATTCCATCCGGTTAACGGCACCTGATGGAATCTATAGTCTGCAACTCAAATCAAAGGAAAACACAGTTGAAAAAAAGATTGTGATAGCTCATTAATTTTTCTCTAACATTTAATAAGTTTTAGTACCCGATTATCTTAGCAGGAACCCGGAACTGGCCGCTTTTAAAGCATATGGAATATCATATTTTATCAGTTACCAAATTTCCGCTTACAAGAGCAGCTTCTACAGTACCACCGGCACTTCCATTATATAATCCCTCACCTGAAAAATAGATTGTTGATTCGATAGGAGTATTTAAAATTTTGGCGGCGGCGGTTCTTTTTAATGTTTCAAAAGAATAAGCTCCCCGGGAATATTCATCTGCACTCCAGTTGGCTATATGTGAGTGCGACAATTGTTCTTTTATTTCAAAAATGCTCATTTTAAAAACTGCTGCAAGTGTTTTAAGGGATTTTTGTAAAATAATTTCTTCAGAAAAAGCTGAAAGCTTTTTTGCTTCCGGTCCGCCTATCCACCCGGTAAGCAGGGGGATCTTTTCAGGCAACTGCGTCCACCACGTTGGGATAATTTCCTCAGTGAAAAGAAATCCCATGTTCTTCATATTAACCCCTGTTCGCTTCTTCAGCGCTGTTCGAGTCCAGAAAAGCTCATGAAACTGCAGCAGGATTTTTATTACATGGCCATAGCCCAAATCCGTAAGTGCCTGCCGGTAAGACGGAATAGCAGGTGAAAAAGTAATTGCGCCTCTTTCAGATTCATCCTGCTTTAATACACCTAAGGAAATTGTGATGATCACTTTTGGAGCGAAAAATTTTAAGCCTTCTTCCGTTAATACAGTAACACTTCCAGGCTTCCATTGAATCTTTTTTACTACTGCTGAAAGTTGAACATCGGCACCATGATGAGTAATTTCTTTCATGAGAAAGTCAGTAACGCCGCGGTAACCCCCGCGGATGCGGTATTGTCCTCCGGCATCATTACCCAGCCATTCTTCCCGCAATGCTATCGCACTGGCAACAGATATGTCAGCGGCATTATATCCTTCCGCAAAATGCTTAACTGATTTTTTGATCCCCACATGTTGCTCATCATTAAAATATTTTTGAAGGAAATCTGCGATGCTCATATCTTGAGTGAGCTGCTTCAGCCGCTTTGTTACAAGTGGCCAGCCCTTCGTTAATCCAGAATCTTTTGAAAGTTTATCCCCCTGATCGCGAATCATTTTACCTTCGAGGGTATAATGCTTTAATCCGGCTTCTTTTACCAGCTTTAAAGTAACAGGGAGCCTGCCATGAATAAACTCTGCGCCAGCCTCGGCAGGAATATTGAAGCCATCATCCTGCATGGTGTGAATCCTGCCACCGATACGATTACGGGCCTCCAGGATGGTTACGCTTTTACCTTTTTTTAATAATTCACGTGCCGCCATCAAGC
>JBDSEA010000226.1:0-11664 GCA_039920305.1 Chitinophagales bacterium | reverse complement strand
GAACATGGGAATCCTGGTGCCATCTTTTGATGGATAGAAAACCTGCTTTGTTACATAATCATCAGGATTAAAATTTACATCCGGCTTTTTATAAACAAATGATTTTCCGCTGGCAACATGATATTTATAAATGGTGGCCGGCGAAACAAATGATGTAAGGGAATAAAACAGCACCGAATCATTTTTTTCTCCTGAAAAGCCCCCTATAGTGCCGGGTATGGATAGCTTAATCTCATGCTCGAGGCTTCCGTTACGGTTATACTGATAAACATGTGCTGTTGCATCCTTCAAATAGGAGCAAATCAATTTACCTCCTGCCACAAATACATTTTCAAGTAATTCCTGCTTCTCAGGAACAATAGGTTTCCAGTTTTTAATATCAGGGTTTTTAGGATCAATCAATACAAGCTCATAGTTTTTAGCGCTGTTATTTGTTTGCACGATAAAGTTTTCACCCTCATTATCAAGTACTGAATAATTGTATTTAAATCCGGGAAGAATTTTTTTAAACCCCATATGCGGATTGCGAAGATCCATGTACCAAACCTCGCTGCCATCCGTTCCTTCTGTGAGATTAAGAATCAGAAATTTTTCATCCTCCGTGGTTTGTGCAAACACATAGCGCAAGGGATGATCATGATCAGCCCAAACCACCCGGTCATTATATTGTTCATCACCAAGCTTATGGTAATAAATTTTCTGAGACTGGTTTTGTTTCAGAAGCTCTGTTCCTTTTTCAGGTACATCATAGCCACTATAAAAAAATCCATCCCGGTACCAGGCTGCACCACTGAATTTCGTCCACTCCAGTTTATCAGGGAGCTGCTTATTAGCTGCAATATCTTTTATGTAAATCGTTTGCCAGTCACTTCCGCTCTCAGCAATGGTGTAAGCCACATACTTGCGCTCATTTGAAAAGCCGATCAGATTCACGGCTGTTGTACCTGCCGGATTCATTGCATTGGGATCCATAAACACAAGTGGTTCACCATCAAGTCCTTTCTTATAATAGGTAACACTCTGAGGCTGCAATCCATCATTCCTGGTGAAGAAATAATAATCACCCTGCCGGTATGGAGGACTTGTGCGCGCATAGTTATAGAGATCAGTGATGCGTTCCTTAATGGCCCCGCGATAGGGAATCGCCGAGAGGTATTCGCTGGTAATTTTATTTTGCTGCTGTACCCACGTCTTTGTTTCCTCACTGTTATCATCCTCGAGCCACCGGTATGGATCTGTGACCATAGTCCCAAAATAATCATCCGTCACCGTGCCCCTGACCGCCGGTGGATAGTTAATTCCTGAAGTACCTGTTTGTGCATTTGAATTCAGGAATAGAATCAGGAATAAGGAAATAATATGAAAACGTTTTCCTGAGGAATAGGGAAATATGACTTTTCTAATGATTGCAATTATTGATTTCTTCATTGTAGAATTTCTTTAAGATCGCGAAGGTATTTTATTTAGAAAACAGAATAAAATTCAGATGCCCATAAGCCGGGAATGTTTTAGCGGTTTCTGATTCTTACTTTGCCCAATCTAAAATTTCATGGTACGTTTGGCGATAAATATTTTTTATCAATGGTCAAATTTTTACTATTTTATTTCTGTCTGATATCATATTCCTCTCAAGCTCAAACTGTTGGATGGTTTTTCAGCTTGCCCGGTTCTGCCGACGGTTATATTCTGTTTCCCCCAACAGGCAGTGATACTACCTATCTCATTGATAAATGCGGAAAAAAAATTCATACATGGAAAAGTAATTATCATCCCGGGCTTGCAGCCCATCTTTTAGCTAATGGAAATTTGCTTCGCGCCGGCACTACCAATAACCCTCAGTTCCAGGGTGGTGGAACAGGAGGCATCATAGAAAAATTTGACTGGAACGGCACCCTTCTCTGGACATACATGATTTCCAGTGATACTGATTGCCAGCATCATGACGTCTATCAGCTACCGAATGGAAATGTGCTTGCTATTGCCTGGGAATCACACACAAGCATAGATGCAATTGAAAACGGCCGAAACCCGGCAAATGTGGGGGCTAAAATGTGGAGCGATAAAATCATGGAAATTCAACCAGTAGGCATCGATTCCGGTATTGTAGTATGGCAATGGCGGGCTTGGGATCACCTCATACAAGACTTTGACAGCACCAGGCTGAATTATGGGGTAGTTGCAGATCATCCGGAGCTGATCAATATTAACCTCGTTACATTAAGCCAGATCAATTCTGACTGGCTTCACTGTAATTCAGTACAATTTGATTCGGTTACCAACCAGCTGCTCATAAGCAGCCACAACCTCGATGAGGTTTTCATTCTTGACCATAGCACCACCAAGAGTGAAGTTGCCTCCCACAGTGGTGGTGTGTCCGGTCATGGTGGCGACCTGATGTACCGGTGGGGAAATCCACGGAATTATGGCCGTGGCACCATAGATGACCAAAAGCTGTTTGATCAGCATAATGCGCAGCGGATTGATGCAGGCTTCCCCGGCTCAGGAAAAATTCTTGTCTTTAATAACGGGGTGGGCAGGGTTGGTACCGATTATACCAGTGTTGAAACTTTTACGCTGCCTGCAATGGTAGGAAATAACTATCCGATTGAAACAGATTCGGCTTATGAGCCCGATGCTTCAGACTGGATATATACAGCTAATCCGCAGAATTCTTTCTTCTGCTTCGTTATGGGAGGGGCACAGCGGATATGGAATGGCAATACTATAATCTGTGATGCCGGTAACGGTCATTTCTTTGAAGTTGACAGCAATGGCAACGAGATTTGGAAGTATGTAAATCCTGTTTCTTTCAATGGTATAACCGAGCAGGGAAACACACCTTTCCAGAATTCCAGCTTCAGGTGTACCTACCTTGCTTATGATTATCCCGGCCTGGCGGGGCATTCACTTGTTCCCGGAGCACCCATTGAAAAAAATCCGCTGAGCTACGTATGTTATAACAACGTTCCGACAGAGGTGGATGAGCCAGCGGCATCTGATAAAAATCTCATTGCTTATCCTAATCCTTTCACAAACAACTTTAATATCCACATTCCCATTTCTCTGAATCATGCTGTATTAAGGATCAGGGATGTGCTTGGAAAAATACTTTATCAGGACCTCGATTTTTCATCTGCTTCGGAATCAGATATTTCCATTGAGCTTCCCAATTTTAAGGGCATATTGATTCTTTCAGTGAATGACGCTTCTGGTCAGCATGTATGGAATGCAACAATGGTGGGATTTTAATTTTCTCTTTGCATCATCCGTTATTGCTTTAAGAACTTAATGTTTTGATACTTATACGGAATTGGCAGGAAATGTAAATTCAACCTTGATTTTACCTATAGAACTTTATCAATGATTGATCTGACTACCCGGCGAACCATCGTGGTTTCATGCGCTCCCCACATTACTCCATACCTCAAAAAGGAAATAGAAACACTTGGGTTTCAAATTGAGTCAGAAGAATACACATCCATTTCACTTCAGGGAAATTTCAATGACTGTATCAAGCTTAACCTGCAGCTTTTCACTGCGAGCCATGTTTATTTATTACTTCAGTCTTCCGCCTGTGTCACCATGGAGGAAATGTATAAGATCATAAAACAAATCTCATGGGAAGAAATTATTAAGGATGATGGCTACTTCAGTGTCCACTCTGTTACTGACCATCCCGATGTTCAAAACACCATGTTTTTGAATGTGAGGATTAAGGACGCCATCGCTGATCGCTTCATGCAAAAAAAAGATCATCGTCCGGATTCAGGCTCAGAAAAAAAGCGTGCTGTGATTTTTGTTTACTGGAAAAATAATGAGGCACTCATTTATCTCGATACTTCCGGGGAGTCACTCACAAAGCATGGCTATCGTAAAATAGCAATGAAGGCACCGTTGCAGGAGTCCCTGGGAGCAGCATTAATTCTCGCAACGCAGTGGGATCGAAAATCTCCCTTCATCAATCCCATGTGTGGAAGTGGTACTCTTGCTATAGAGGCTGCGATGATAGCGATCAGGAAGCCCCCGGGTCTCATACGTGAAAATTTCGGATTCATGCACTTGCTGAGCTTCGACGAAAATTATTACAATGAAGTAAGGAATGAAATCACGCAGGTTGTAAGACCTCCACAGGAGACAGACACCATCATTGCGACAGATAATGACAGGCAAACCATTGATGCAGCAAAACAGAATGCAATGCTGGCGGGCGTAGATCACCTCATCCGGTTCATAGTATGCGAGTTCGGGGAAACCCCGGTTCCTGAAAGAATGGGAATTGTAATGTTCAATCCTCCATATGGTGAACGCCTCGGTACTACTGCTGAGCTTAAAAATCTTTATGCATCACTCGGAAATTTTCTCAAGAAAAAATGTCCGGGATACTTCGGCTATATTTTTACAGCCAACCCGGATCTTGCAAAGAGCGTGGGGCTTAAGCCATCAGCAAAAAAGATTTTTTTCAATGGCTCACTTGAATGCAGGCTGCTTGAGTTTGAAATGTTTAAAGGAAACAGAAATGAATTTAAGACCATGATGAAGCAGCTTGAAACTTAATCCGGAGAAGAAAAAGTATGGTGCATTGACAAGAATCCATGAACTTTGCTTACCATCTTAAAATCAATTCAAACCATTAATTCACTTTTCCCGTGAGAAAAATTGTCCTCTTTTTTTTCATCCTGACATCAGTAATTTTTGTTCAAAAGAAATCAACCGCACAGGAATGGAAAGATGTGGCACCAATCATATACAACAACTGCTCTTCGTGCCACCGGCCTGAAGAGATCGGGCCTTTCCCTCTTCTCTCCTATCACGATGCCTCAGATCCAAACCAGTTGTATAACATTCAGGCGTATGTGAATGAGGGTTTAATGCCACCGTGGAAAGCGGATCCGGAATATACTCACTTCCTTGATGAGCGGGTATTATCACAGGGTGAAAAAGATTTGATTTCCAGCTGGGTGGATGCGGGAGCCCCGGCAGGAGATACCACCCTTGCTCCGCCTCCTCCCACTTTCCCCGCAGGCTCGCAACTCGGCGTACCCGACCTTATCCTATCTATGTCACAGTCTTACACGACTCCGGGTGATAATGCTGATCATTATATGTGCTTTGTTTTACCTACTGATCTTATTCAGGCAACCGACGTTGCTGCCATTGAATTCCGTCCGGGAAATGGAACCGCTGTACATCATACGTTTATTTATTTATGCAACGACAGTTCGGCCTATTATCATGATGTGCAAACACCTGAATACGGTTATGAAGTATTTGGCGGAGTAGGCAATGGCGTGAGTGCTGAATTTATTACGCTATACGGACCGGGCATGATCCCCAGGTTCTACCCTGCAGGTGGAGCAGTAAATTTTCCGGCAGGCAGCTTTCTTATCATCCAGGTACACTATGCGCCTACAACACTTCAGCTTGAGGATTCTTCGTCAATAAATCTTTTCTATTCCGCTAACGGGAATATAAGAAATGTAATCGCGAAAAGAATCGGGGAAGGAAATATCACAAATCCGCCATTCATCATTGAAGCGGATATGGTGGATACGTTTTATTCCGAGTTTGAGGTTGCAAATGCATATTCATTGTTTGCGATTGCACCTCATCAGCATCTTCTCGGCAAGTCATATAAGATTTATGCGGTAGATGCAGCGCAGGATACTATTCCGCTCATTTCCATTCCTGAATGGGATTTTCACTGGCAGTTGCTTTATAGCTACCCTTTTATGATCAAACTTGATACGGGTGTGGTGATTCATGCTTTTGCTGTTTATGATAATACCACGAACAATCCCGATAACCCAAGCAATCCACCCGTGAATGTCCACTATGGAGAAAATTCTACTGATGAGATGTTCAAGTATTTTATCAATATGCTGAATTATTTACCGGGAGATGAGAGTATTATAATTGACAGCACGTGGGGCATTCCTACAATTGTTCCCCCGCTCAACGGAATTGTAGCCACTCCACAGCTATATCAATGCTCTCCCAACCCGGCATCGGATCAGCTTGCCATTACCTACTTTCTCCCTTTCGCTGATTACGTTCAGCTTTTTATTTATGATGCTTCCGGAAAAGTGGTTTCGGAATCATACGCACCAGGTGACCCGGGTTTCAGGAGGGTAATGGTGGATGTGAGTAAATTTCCACCAGGTCCATATGTCTTCTCATTGCATTGCAAGGGAAAACTGATGAACAAGTCATTCATTGTTCAATAATTTTATCTGCGCCTCTTAGCAGCGTCTGGAATTTGATAGAAACTTGAAAATTAATGTTTCGACAGGATCAACCCGGCTCGCGCTATGTTTACCCTGAGCTTGCCGAAGGGTACTATTTTATTGAAAAGTACATTGAAACAGATGATCTAACTTTGCTGGCAGGAACTAAATGAAAATCATTTTCGTAATTGATTACTTATTTGTGACGGACGAGATAATTTATAAATGAAAAAGGCCTCCCTATTTTATATTATCATTTCCTGGTTTGCAATTTTGCCTTCTTCAGCTCAAAACGTAGAATGGAAGGATGTTGCAGGTATTTTTTACAATAATTGTGCGACCTGCCATCGCCCGGGGGAAATTGGTGATGGATATATTGACGCAACCAGTTATGCGGCACTGGTTAATGATTCTTTATCACCTTATTTTTTCGCTATACCGGCGCGGGTAAATGAGCGGTTAATGCCGCCATGGAAGGCCAATCCCGATTACCACCATTTTCTTGATGAAAGAATCCTGTCTGACGATGAGATTACCCTGATTGATTCATTTGTAGCCCAGGTGGAAAGGCCCGGTTACGATCCGGGCGAAATCACCCTTGCCCCACCTCCTCCCGTGTTTGCCGAAGGATCTCAGCTGGGGATACCTGATACGGTACTTACTATGGCACAGGCATTCCCGGTTCCCGGTGATTACACTGATCATTATCAATGTTTTGTTCTGCATACCAATCTCCTCGATAGCCGCAACGTTAAAGCGATTGAATTTCGCGCCGGTGATCCTAAAATAGTGCACCACGTTTTTATTTACACCTGTATTGATGGCTCTGCCGATTCACTTGATGCGACCACACCAGAGTATGGCTATCCTTCTTTTGGTGGAGCAGGTGAAGGAGTAAATGCAGATTTTCTAACGCTGTATGGACCCGGCTTGACTCCTCGTTTTTATCCTGAGGGCTCAGGAATAAAGTTTAAAGCCAACACAGCTCTTATCATTCAAATCCATTATGCACCAACTGACCACGAGGTATTTGATCAATCATCGCTCAATATTTTTTATGAGCCTGAATCTGAGATAAGAATAGTTAAAGGAAAACGTGTTGGAGAAAACTATGTGCTTGAGCCTGTATTTTTCATTTTGAAAGACAAAGTGCTCACTTTTCATTCAGAATATACACTTGACTCAACTTATTCCATGTTCTCCATTGCTCCTCACATGCATTACCTCGGACAGGAATTCAAGATTTGGGCTGTAACACCCGGTGGTGATTCTGTACCCTTGTGTCATATTCCGGTATGGGATTTCAAGTGGCAATTACTTTATAATTTTCCATGTTTTATGATATTACCACAAGGCACTGTGGTTCATTCTGAAGCTACATATGATAATACGACAAACAACCCCAATAATCCTAATAACCCACCCAAGAATGTAGGCTATGGAGAGTCTTCATATGATGAAATGGATAAGTATTTCATGAATTTGCTTACTTACCAATCCGGTGATGAGACTGTAGTCTTTGATTCAGCCCTGTGCGCACTGGACGATTATAATGTGAGTACGCCATTTGTTTCTGGTATGATTACCACACCACAGCTTTACAATATTATTCCCAACCCTGCCAATGACCAGGCTGTGATAGATTATTATCTGCCAAAGTATTCGGCGGGCAACATTGTTATTTATGATTTATTGGGAAGGACCATCCCTGGAATAAATACTGAATTTGAAACCACTCCAGGATTTCATCGAAGTGTTATTGATACGAAAAAAATAAATTCCGGAATTTATTTTCTGGTAATGCAGGCAGACGGGAAACGGATAACAAAGCGATTAGTAGTTGAACACTAAAAACTTATCCCTTTTCGTCTTGTTTTATATAGAATACTGGCTTGGGTATTAATATTTTCATCCAATTTAAGTTACTCTCTTCAATTCCTCTTCCCAATTATCTTCTTCAGGGTGTTTTCGCATGTATTCGTCTATTGACCATGGACCTGATCCTTCAATGAGAAAAAAAATCAGGAGGAAGAGAGTGACCAGGGAAAGCCAGAGATCAGTTGAATTGGCTGAGAAGAATCCTGATTTTGAGTTAACAAACAAAACAGCGCCAAGCAGAACAGGAATTTGAACAGCCACAGCGATGCGCGTGAGCAATCCTGCTGCTATTAAGGCCCCGCCGATCACGTGAGCAAACACCACATAATGCTGAAGAAGAAAGGAAACCTGGCCGAACCTGCTGTTTGCAATCATCTCTTTAAGACCCTCCGTGTTACTAACGAAGTAAAACCCACGCGAAAGAATTATGAGGCCCAGAATGATACGAAGTATGTCGAGCCATTTAGGGTGATGCTTATCTCCCCATGCTTCAATTTTTTGAACGGTGTTCATAGTGCTGAATTTTAGTGAAGGATTCACCGAATTTAAAACTTTTTTCCAGCAGAAGTATGACTTCAATGAAGAATGATTCAACACGCTAAACATATCTGAAAGAAAGCCAGGAGGCCAAATCAAAATTATTTCTGAACCAGGTCGCTTTTATTTTCCAGCTTGCGTGGGCTGGGCAGGGGAACAGGAAATTGCCTCTCCTGCTGTAACGATATTTTCCATTGACGGTTTCATTGCGAACAATTTCATCTCCTAAAGTCGAAAGGTGTGCCAAAAGGGTACTTGAGACAGTCACAATTGAGTCATTCATTCGAGCTGCTAATAATGCCTGATGAGCAGGTATTTATCTTCTCTGACCAGGATTGATGATCTGACTAAATTTCCTCTTTAACAGATGTCAGCAGCGGTGATGCCGTTTATTGGGAGCACTGGTTATAAAATGATCTTCTGATTGCCTTCAGTTAAGGATGATCCTTCAGCAGTGCCGGGCATTTTTTCAGATGGTGTCAGGTATTTATTTTTATCACCTGTATTCACATTCTGCGATGATAAACCTTTTGAATCCTCACCATTCACAGAGCTATCGTGATTCAAAAAAGAGGCCGCTGGTAATTTGTATTCAGTGGTTTCAATTGCCACATCGGATTTATGCATTCCAAGCAATCCGTTCATCGGGATTGAGGGAGCAATCACCAGGCTTACAATTGACATCAGCTTGATGAGGATATTCATCGAAGGCCCACTGGTGTCTTTAAAAGGATCTCCCACTGTATCGCCCGTAACCGATGCCTTATGCGGCTCCGACTTTTTATAATAGACCTCACCATCTATGGTAACTCCCTTTTCAAAAGATTTTTTTGCGTTGTCCCATGCCCCACCGGCATTCGACTGGAACATGCCCATAAGCACTCCCGATACGGTGGCACCGGCAAGCATCCCGCCGAGTACTTCCGGACCAAATAAAAATCCAATTACCACAGGAGTGCATAATGCGATAGCACCGGGGGCCATCATTTTACGCAAGGATGCCTGCGTTGATATCGCTACGCATTTATCGTATTCAGGCTTGGCGGTGCCTTCCATAATGCCGGGGATTTCCCTGAACTGCCTCCTGACTTCCTGTACCATACTCATGGCTGCCTGACCCACAGCTGAAATCGCCAGGGAAGAAAAAATGAACGGGATCATTCCGCCAATAAATAATCCGGCGAGCACATCTGCTTTGTAAATATCAATTTTTGTAATGCCTGCAATTCCAACAAAGGCGGCAAACAGAGCAAGTGAGGTGAGTGCCGCTGAAGCAATGGCAAATCCTTTTCCTGTGGCAGCAGTGGTATTCCCTACAGCGTCAAGTATGTCAGTTTTTTCCCTTACTTCTTTTGGCAGCTCGCTCATCTCAGCAATGCCGCCTGCATTGTCTGCAATGGGTCCGAAGGCATCAATTGCCAGTTGCATTGCAGTAGTCGCCATCATTCCGGCAGCAGCAATGGCAACACCATACAATCCTGCGAGCTGATAAGCACCAAATATTCCGCCTGCAAGAACAAGGATCGGGAACACGGTAGATTCCATTCCAACAGCTAAACCTCCGATGATGTTTGTCGCGTGCCCGGTGATTGATTTCTGAACAATAGAATTAACAGGACGTTTTCCCATGGCAGTATAATATTCAGTAATCACGCTCATCAGGCCACCAACCACCAATCCAAGAATGATTGCTCCGAAAACTCCCATCTTCGAAAAAGTTTCTCCGCGAAGGTTCATTGTATCAGGAAGGATATAATTTACAATGAAGAAGGAGGCAATGGCGGTGAGGATGATGGAACCCCAGTTTCCCATGTTCAGCGCCCGCTGAACCGTTGCCGAAGTAAGGGTGGCATTGTTACTCACGCGCACGAAGAAGGTGCCTATTATGGAGAGAATAATACCTGATCCTGCAATGATCATTGGCAATAGAATCGGTGACAATCCACCGAAATTATCCTGTCCGATTACTTCCCTTCCAAGAACCATGGTTCCCAGCATGGTTGCAACGTATGAACCGAATAAATCAGCACCCATACCCGCAACGTCACCTACATTATCACCAACGTTATCAGCAATAGTTGCCGGGTTACGCGGATCATCTTCAGGGATACCTGCCTCTACTTTTCCCACCAGATCAGCTCCCACATCTGCTGCCTTGGTATAAATCCCACCTCCTACCCGTGCGAAAAGGGCAATGCTTTCTGCACCAAGTGAAAATCCGGTAAGTACCTCCAGTGCAGTTTGTAACTGAATATGATATTCAGCCGAAGAAACATCAGCATGTACGAAAAGCGTGTAGAAAACAATAAAAAGAGAGCCCAACCCGATTACGGCAAGTCCTGTTACACCCAATCCCATCACTGAACCGCCGGTAAAAGAAACGTTTAATGCTCTTGCCAAGCTTGTTTGAGCAGCCTGGGCAGTGCGCACATTTGCCTTGGTAGCAATACTCATCCCGATATAACCGGCAGTTGCCGAGAATACGGCGCCACAGATAAACGCAAGTGCAATTTTCCAGTCAGATGTGGGATTACTATAGCCAAGTAATGCTAATAAAACAGCAGCAATAGCCACAAAATATCCCAGCACCTTCCATTCCGCGCGAAGGAATGCCATGGCTCCTTCGGCAACATAGGTTGAAATCTCTTTCATCCTGGCATTTCCCGGATCCTGCTTTATCACCCATGCAGCACGCATGGCAGTAAATATCAAACCAACAACACCAAACAAGGGAACAGCGTAAAACCAATAATTCATGATCCTAAAATTTTAAGGTTATTGCCGAAGCTTTCGGCGGAGGCGGGCGCAAAAATAACCGCCCAGGAAGGAAGTTGGTAATCTTTCCGTTACAATTTTAGTGTGTTCCCTTCACCATTCTTGGACGCCCGCTTAAATCTTTTTTTATTTCAGATTTAAGAAATCCTGCAGTCAAAAGCAATTGTGAAACCATCGTGGCAAAATCCGGATTCACCTCGAAATAAATTGCTCCCACATTTACAAGGTGTTGCGCTGCAATATCTACAAT
>JBDSEA010000225.1:0-8550 GCA_039920305.1 Chitinophagales bacterium | reverse complement strand
AAAGGGTAAAATCATTACCGATTGAATCTACAGGAGTGTCCTTGTCCCATAAAAAAACATATTCTATTTCGTTCTTAACAATATTGCTGTACACAGAAACCGCCCAATGAAACTGCTTCATCTGCTGCTTGAATCCGAATTCCAGCGAATGAGAAATTTCAGGCTTCAGGTCAGGATTACCCCTGGTAATCTGAGAGGTATAATCTGATTCAGGTGAATAAAGCTGATAGAGGGAAGGCGCATTGAACCCGGAGGAGAAAGAGGCGTAAAGCATTGCTTCCTTTGTTACATGATAAAAGGGATTCACCTCATAGCTGATCTCATCGCCGAAGAGGGTATGGTGATTGTACCGCATGCCAGCAATAAGGTTCAAGGCTGAAAGCTGCCTGTTCAGAATTCCGCCATTTGCCTCTGCCTGCAGATAAACATGATAGAGATCTGCATGCAGGTTCAATGAATCTATGTTTGAAGCTGATATAAAGGGGCCGTAAAAAGTGTTTGTAAAGAACGCAAGGGTGTCTGTCATTGATTCGTAGCTCCATCCTGCGCCGGCAATCAGTTTCAAATTATGCAGGGATGCTGTCATTACTAAATCATGATTCATTTCTTTTCCGGAATACCCAGCATACGAATAGGTTTGATCACTTGTACCGGCATTATCAATTACTGATGAATCTTCGATTACCTCACGGCTAAGTGATGTAAATCCTCCGTTGAAGGAAAGCATAATTGCCGGGGTTACTTGCCGGGAGGCGCCATAGGTGACCAGATTTCGCCGGGTGAAAATTTTATTACTGTCTCCGTCATAATAAGCCTGCGGATTTGCGCCGAAGGAATTGTGATACTTCCATCCGGCCTTATCAAAATCCGTTTTCTGATCTGTGATTCCGTAGGTTGCAAACAGATTCCATTTTGAATTTTCGAAGCCGATTTTTCCAGAGGCTTTCAGCAAGCTCAGGTGATCATGGTCAAAGCTTTTAAATGCATCGGGATTGGTTATCGTATCTATTGTTGCATCCAGTCCCTGCACACGGTTATGGAAAAAATCAATACCGGCATACAGCCCATTCTTCCATGAATAATTCATATGAAGATTCTCTTCGAGTAAAAATGTATTTGCCCCGAAAACTCCGCTTCGCAGAGAAGCATTCGTATTAAATCCAGGCGACTGCCTGCCTGCGGTAATCAAATTGATAACACCCCCAATGCATGATGAACCGTAAAGCGTGCTGTGTGAGCCACGAACGATCTCAATCCGGTCAAATCCGGAAACGGGGATTTCAGCAAGATCGGGCGCACCATTTACTGATGATGGATCGCTCATTCGTACCCCATCAATCATGATAAGCGTATGATTGCTGTTGGTGCCGCGCATAAAAATGGTTTCAGTCATTCCGGGATTCTGCCCTGCACCGGTAATCGAAATTCCCTGTTGCAGGGAGAGCAACTGCGCGAGATCATTGGATTGAAGCTGATTGATTTCATCTGCAGTAATCACGGTAATGCTCCTGCCAAGGCTGTCAGGATTTTCAGGTGTGCGTGTAGCTGTGATGATCACTTCAGGAATTTCTTTTCTGATGGTATCAGCCGGCTGTGATTGTGCTTTTGCCGTATTACAACTGATGACTGCACATTGAAAAATGAATAAACCCATGCATACTCTTATCATAATAAAAATTTTCATGCTGTTACCCGCAGCGAGTGAAATGAAAGCCATTCAGGGAGAATGAGTGGTAATGCTCATTCGCTCTTATCCCGAAAGCAGAAATTGAATTTTGATGAGTGGCAGGTCTTCTGACTTACTTCCTTTCAGCCGGTCTTCCCATTCGCATAAAACGAAACAGTGACAAGAGAAAACTGAAATTCTATTGAAGCTTACAGCAGCGGGAACTGTCCCTGACTTTCACAGGGTTCCCTTTTCACCCTCCCGGCATCCGGGGGAGAACCATTCAACGGTGCGAAGATAGCACTGAAGCCGACTTCCTTAATTTTTTAAAATATCACCTGCAGAAACCTATTTTCTTTCAAGGATTGCATTGGTTATTCGGCTGATGCAGGTAAGCTGACCCGCATCATTGTAAATTTTTATCTCCCACACCTGGGTACTTCGCCCGATGTGAACTGGCCGGGTGATTCCCGTAATATGCCCTTCACGCACTGCTTTCAAATGATTGGCGTTGATCTCAAGTCCTACTACGGTTTGCTTTTCAATATCAGCACACATTACTGAAGCCACGCTGCCAAGTGATTCTGCAAGAACCACATTGGCGCCACCATGAAGCAATCCCATAGGCTGTTTTGTACGTTCATTGACGGGCATGCGGGCTTTCAGAAAATCATCACCGATCTCGAGGAACTCTAATCCCAAAAAATCCTGCATGGTATTTTTGTGGAAGGAATTCAGGTGCTCTATAGTCCAGTCCTGTCTCCAGATTTTCATAGTTAAATTGAATTGTTGAAATATTTTTTAAAAATTTATAGCTGATCCAGCGCATTGCCGAGATCAGCAATCAGATCGTCAGGATCCTCAATCCCTACTGAAAGCCGGATCAATCCATCAGTTATTCCGTACTGTTCACGAATTTCTTTCTTCACCCCTACATGACTCATGCTCGCAGGATGCTGAATGATGGTGTCCACTGTTCCCAATGAAACGGCAAGCTGGCAGAGATGGATGTTTCTCAGCAATTTTTTTCCAGCAGTCAGCCCATCCTTCAGCTCGAAGCTTAGCATGCCACCAAAGCTTTTCATCTGCTTCTTCGCGACCGCATGGTCAGGATGTGATGTTAGTCCGCAATAATTTACCTGTGAGATTTTGTTGTGGGAAGATAGAAAGTTTGCCATAGCCATTGCGTTGCTGCAATGCCGTTGCATTCTCACTTCCAGGGTTTTCATTCCCTGCAGTAACAGCCAGCCATCGAAAGCATTGCTGTTGGTACCAAGAAGCCTGAGGTAGGTAAAAACAGTTTTATCCATCAATTCAATATCCCGCGCAATCAGGGTTCCGCTCGTTGAGTTTCCGTGACCATTCAAAAATTTAGTGCTGCTGTGAACTACAAGGTCTGCACCCAGCTGAAACGGCTGCTGCAGGAAGGGAGTTGCAAACGTATTATCTACGGTGACCCATTGATCCTTCTTTGCAGCGATGGCTGCGAGTGCTTCGATATCATAGCAATCAATGGTAGGGTTGGCGGGTGTTTCAATGTAAATCATTTTTACGTGTTCATCATCTGCAAGCCCGGCCACCCGGTTAAGATCTTTCAAATCAGTGATTACAGGAAGAATGCCAAGCGGTGCTAAAACCTTTGTAAGGAGCTCATTGGTTCCGCCATAAAGGGTACCCTGCACGATCACTTTTTCCCCGGGTTTTAGCGTGGACAGGAACATCGTTGTAATTGCGCCCATTCCTGAGCTGAATACTCTTGCTTTAAGCTGCAGCGGATTTCCTTCAGTATCATTTATTCCGCAGCTTTCAAGGGCGGCAATCTTGTTCTCCGCCAGCTCTACAGTCGGATTACTCCAGCGGGAATAAATAAATCCCTTCTTCTCACCTAAAAAAATTTCCATGAGTGCTTCCGGATCATCATAGGAGAAAGTAGTGGAAGCAATGATGGGCTCCATGTGAGGCTGGGCATAATCGAATTTTGTTTGTGGGTTGCGAACACAGACTGAACCGAATTTTAAATCCATGATAATAAAATTTGCGCGAAGGTAGGCAGGAGAGGTAAATCGCTGAAAGGCACGATCAGTTATATACTAAAGCTAAGTGACAAAAGCAGCGTGCGTTCCCGATCATTCAATAAGGCAGGCAAATTTCATCAGGATGAGTTCCATATCATCTTTTATTATTTTGTGCACGTGAAAAAATTTATCCGGGAATATGCTCAGTATAATGTCTGGGCAAATCAACTGATCTGCAGAGTGATCGCGTCCCTTTCTGAAGAGCAAATAATGAAAGAAATGTCAAGCAGCTTCACAACCATTCAAAAAACTTTACTGCACATCTGGGATGCGCAGCTGATCTGGATCAATCGTCTTGAAGGAGTGTCTGTTACCGCTTATCCTTCAGCAACTTTTGAAGGTACAAGGGAAGAAATGCTCGAAGGTGTAATCAGCACATCCAAAAAACTTCAGAAGATTGTTAGCCTTCTGGATAAGACTGATCTGAAATCAGTAAAGAAATATGCAACCATGAGCGGGGGCATTGTAACCTCATCGCAATACCAGGTACTCGCGCATATTTTCAATCACAGCACCCATCACCGCGGACAGCTTGTTACCCTGCTGAGGACTGCCGGTGTTACAGAATTACCAAAAACTGATTTAATTTTTTTCTACAGGGAAAATCGGGCAAAATCCTGATAGCCGCCGGAGTCAGGATACTACGCCCTTCCAGCTGTCTTTCAAAGTCACCGCCCTGTTGAAGATTAAATTCTCCGGAGTTGAATTTTTATCAACGCAGAAATATCCGCTTCGGATGAACTGATAGTGCTCTCCCGGCTGTGCGCTGCTCAAATCAGGCTCAACAAGCGAATCGTAACTTACCTGAAGCGAATGTGGGTTGATGTGATCCTTAAAATCCCCCTCACCGGCATCAGGGTTTTCGACTTTGAATAACCGGTCATAAAGATTTACAGTTGATTTTATAGCATGCCTGACGCTAACCCAGTGTATGGTTCCTTTTACTGCAATCCCGCTTGTATCATTTCCGCTTTTAGATTCCGGAATATACGAGCAATGAATTTCTTTTATTCTCCCATCCTCACCGCGTAAAAATTTTTCACACTTCACGATGTATGCGCTCTTGAGTCTTACCATAAATCCGGGAGCCAGCCGGTGGTATTTCTTAGGAGGGTTTTCCATGAAATCATTGCGCTCAATCCACACTTCCCTGCTGAATGGAATGTCACGTGAACCTGAGCCGGCATCTTCGGGATTATTCTCACTTTTAAAGATCTCCTCCCGGTCCTGATCATAATTCAAAATCACCAGCTTTACAGGATCAAGCACTGCCATTCTGCGGGGAGCTCTTTTATTCAGGTCCTCCCGCACACAATATTCAAGTAAGCCTATGTCAATTATATTTTCTCTGCGTGCCACACCGATGCGCTCACAAAACTGCCGGAGGGCCTCTGGTGTATATCCCCTTCTCCTCATTCCGGAAATGGTAGGCATCCGCGGATCATCCCACCCATCCACGAGCTTTTCATTCACCAGCTGAAGTAATTTCCTTTTACTCATTACCGTGAAGGTCATGTTCAGGCGTGCCATTTCATACTGGCGGGAGGGAAATATCTCAAGCTGCTGAATGAACCATTCGTATAGCGGCCGATGCACCTCAAACTCAAGAGTGCAAATAGAATGTGTAACCTGCTCAATTGAATCACACTGCCCATGTGCAAAATCATACATCGGGTAAATGTGCCATTCGTTTCCTGTGCGGTGATGGTGTGCATGCTTGATGCGGTACATAATAGGATCACGAAGGTGCATGTTGGCGGAAGCCATATCAATCTTAGCCCTCAGCACTTTTTCACCGTCGCGGAATTCTCCCTGGCGCATGCGGGTGAAGAGATCAAGATTTTCCTCAACTGAACGATTCCTGTGCGGGCTTTCTATTCCGTGCCCGGTGGTTGTGCCTTTGGTGGCAGCTATTTCTTCAGCTGAAGAATCATCCACGTATGCCAGTCCTTTTTTTATGAGGGTTACAGCAAAGTCAAAAAGCTTTTCAAAATAATCCGATGCGTACAATTCATTATCCCACTGAAACCCAAGCCAGTTCACATCGGCCTTGATGCTTTCAACATACTCTGTTTCTTCTGTTGAAGGGTTGGTATCATCAAACCTCAGATTCGTTTTACCTCCGTATTTGTCTGCAAGTCCAAAGTTTAAGCAAATAGATTTTGCATGCCCGATGTGGAGGTAGCCATTTGGCTCAGGAGGAAAGCGGGTTTGAATGGTTTGGTATTTTCCGCTGCTGAGATCTTCTTCGATAATTTCTTCGAGAAAATTTTTCGGTTTGGATTCTTCTGTCATAAATTTTTTTGCGCTGCAAAGTTAAAACGGCAGAATTAGCAATGATCAGCTCACAAGTGCTGAACCCGATTCATATCCTGAATAGCAAACAAGTGCAAATTTTAAGTAGGGTGCAGTCACATCCGGCATTAATAAAGCAAAAGAGAAATTATAAACATTCTTAAAAAACATACACCCGGTCTGATATCATTTGATATCTGTTTTTTATTTTTGGTTCATGAACCGCATAAAATATTTTGTTGAAGGAAGGATTTTTGGAGTGTGCTCGTTTTTAGGAGAAAAGCTTGGTATAGCCCCCGGCATTATTCGTCTTTATTTCATCTATGCCAGCTTTATAGCCATCACTTCCCCCATCATTATTTATCTGGTTCTAGCTTTCTGGATCAACCTGAGAAAATATCTTGCGGAAAAGAAAAATCCCGTTTGGGAATGAACGGCAGGAACAATTTTAAATTCTTTTCCCATACATCTTTTTGCAACTCAGATTGGTTCCTGTTCAGGATTACTGAATAAAGGAACTTACATTCAATGATCTTCTCACGAAAATCGTCAATATAGTGTCCTACTCCGGATATCAGGATGCTGATTCAGCCAGGATACTGCTGATCTTGCAGAAAAAATAAATATTACGGTTAATAAGAAAGAACAGCAACCGGATTATTCTTCATTCTACATTCGTACCCATGCGATTCCTTCTGTTGCCTGCTTTCTTAATTCATTCGCTGATCACTTTTGCCCAGTCTGCCCTTACCGGTAAGGTCACAGATAAAAAAGATAACAGTGAATTAATTGGCGTCACCATTTTAGTAAAAGGAACCCGGCATGGTGCAGTCAGCGATGTGAATGGAAAATATCAACTGGAGCTGCCACCGGGTACCTACCAGGTAGAAGTGAGCTACATCGGATATGAAAAAATGCTGCATACAGGCATTGTTATTAAAGAAGCGGAAGAAAAAGTGCTGAACATTCAGATGAATACCAGTGCTTTTACGCTTGACCAGGAAGTGGTAGTTATAGGTGACAAGCCGCTTATTGATGTAGAAGAATCCCGAAGCAGGTCGCAGATATCACGCGACGTGATTGACGCGGTTCCGGGAAGAAATGTACAGGGACTGCTCAACACGCAGGCCGGAATACAGCTTGAACCAGAGGGCATCCACATCCGTGGCGGCAGAACCTACCAGACCGGATTTTATATTGATGATGTTTCTGCCGGTGATCCTCTGGCAGGCACAGGTTTCGGAATTGACATCGGAACAAATGCCATTGACAACATGGAAATTACCACGAGCACCCCTTCTGCTGAATACGGTGATGCTTCCGCCGGAATAGTGAACGCCAGAACGCGTGGTGGCGGTAATCGCTTTGCCTTAAATGCCTCGGTAAAAAGAGACAACTTCGGATTTAATTCTGACTGGAATTCAGTTTTCAATCAATCTACCTATGAGCTCGGGATGGGCGGGCCCGTTATCTTTAATACCTCGAAAAGAAGCGATACGCTTTCTGCTTCAAAGCTTCGTTATTTCACTTCTCTGAAGATCAATTTCACTGATACTTATATCCGGAACCCCGCGAAGCAGGTAACTTCTTCTCTTTATCCGGATTCCTTCTGGTCTCCCGGTGCAGATAACCGCTGGGCAGGAACATTAAAGCTGAACTATGAATTTTCCCCGATAAAAAAAATCTCATTTACTTATCTCAAATCCCTGACGATCAATCAGGATTTTAACATGCTGCGCATCACAAGCGCTGAAGTTCCGTTCACCCCGGGGTATCAGTTTTCCTTTGCCCTTCAACCTGAAAATGCGAACACCTATACCCATGATACCAATCTTGAATCATTGCAGTGGAATCACACTCCCAACCCTGCGGTAAACTATCGCTTATCGCTTTCACGACTGTTTGTGCACCTGCGTGCTGATGCTAACGGTCGGCCCTGGCGACCGGCAGAAGTGAATTCAGAATTTGATCCGGCCTCGATTGTTCAGTTTCCTGCTTCTTATTTTAATCCTGATGACTCCATTGTGTTCGTCAATCCTGCACCAGGGCTTTACAACAACGATGGTATTGCTACCCTTTGGCATGATCACTATGCAGAGGAATATACTATGAGGGCCTCCGCATCTTTTTATTCAAAAAATACGCTCAATCGCTTTGCGGCAGGCATGGAATTCAAGCATGATGAGCTACAATGGATTGATATCTACCGCCCCTGGATCGGTGCGCCGGTTCAGTTGCCTGATTCACAATTCACACAATCTTTTCGCCTCGGAGATGTGAGTGACGTGTGGAAAGTTTCTCCCGTGAAAGGAGCATTCTACGTAACAGACAAATTCAAGTTTCGCGGGCTTATTGCTGATATGGGTTTACGGCTTGAATACTGGATGCCCGGAAAATATGCAGATGATGCAGTTGCAAATCCTGATGCCCTCATTGCCGGTGAGATAAGAGAAAGCTACCTGAGCCACTCGGTTAATTTGTTAGGCAGGAGAGCAAAGCTCCGCCTTCTTCCAA
>JBDSEA010000224.1:0-5436 GCA_039920305.1 Chitinophagales bacterium | reverse complement strand
ATAATCCTTTATGGTGGCATCGGCAGATGCAATGGGAATCAATCCAAGAATAAGCAGGGAAGCCTGGTCTGTACCGCTCCCTGCAGGCAGCCACTCCGGAACAGTAATGCCGCTTACAACTTTGGTTGTCTGAGGAAGATTGACAAGATCAATTTTTATTTGAGCAACTAATTTGTTCACCGCAGCATCCACATCTGAATAGAGTTGTGCATCTATGTTTTGTATGAGGGGTTTAGCCTCGCTGAGTGTTTGCAGGGCTCTCCATGACCACCAGTTTGCATTGTT
Source organism: Chitinophagales bacterium (assembly GCA_039920305.1). Taxonomy (GTDB): domain Bacteria; phylum Bacteroidota; class Bacteroidia; order Chitinophagales; family UBA10324; genus DASRAJ01. The sequence continues at coordinate 5,151 of JBDSEA010000224.1, read as the reverse complement.
GATACTGGTAGAGCCGAACTGATTGATCTGCCCGGTGGTAAATAAAAAATTATAGAAATAGCCGTTATCGGATTGCATCTCCAGGATAAAGCGTATAAGGTTAAATGCTTTTGCCTGCACTGCTGTATCAATAGCAAAAGCGGCGCTTCGGAGATAGACCTGCGCAGCTCTCGCAACATCATCCACGCAGGAGAAGCCTTCACCGGCAGCTTCCACAAAGTGATAATCTGGAGCCTCCGCATAGATATAGACACCCGCGGCCTTGGTGCCCGTTGAAAAAGTAACAGGAGTGTACAAATAATCAAGGTGGGCAGTATTCACCAGTGATGTATTGATAACAGGTGGGGGCTGGTTAGAAGCCTTCTCTGCACACATCACCAATAAAAAGCTCATTGCACTCAGGCAGGACAAAGGGATAATTATTTTCTTCATAAAGATCGATTAAGGTTTCATTTCGCTGAGCAGCTCATCCAGCCGGATTGTTGCAAAAGCAGTGGACGAATCAGAAATTGCATAAGGGATGATCAGCATTTTTTGATGAAGCATCATCCCGCAGGTGTATGCCACATTCGGAACATATCCGTCACGCTCATTTTCATCTGCTTCTATCAATGGTTTATTTAGTCTCCCGATAATTAGTGATGGATCATGCAAGTCGAGGAGGATGGCACTAATCACATAGGTTCGCATGGTGCTCACCCCATGTGTAAGTAAAAGCCACCCTTTCTCTGTTTTAACAGGAGAGCCGCAGTTACCCAGTTGCACCAGCTCCCACAAAAATTCCGGCTTAATCAAAACACAGAAATTTTCCCAGAGATGCAGATCATCAGAGTACATGATGTTCATCGTTTCTCCACCCTGCCTTGATATCATCACATATTTGCCATTTACCTTTTCAGGGAATAGTGCCATTCCTTTATCTGATACTGCCTCCCCATACAAAGTTCGGATTTTAAATATATTAAAATCGGATGTTTCTATGAGCTGGGATTTTATATGAGTGCCATCATATGCGGTATATGTTCCGTAATAGCAACTACGCTCCTCATCGTTGAATTTTACAAAACGCACGTCTTCCATTCCCATTCTTTCGCTTGTGGCGTTCGGAAAAATAACTTTTTCATTAATAGGGATATGCAGGGAGCACTCAAGATCGTAATTAGAATCGAGTATCTTTTCAATGATCACGAGTGAATCAACTATAGCAGCATCATGAGGTGATGTGGATCTGAAAATCCGATCTGCTTGGCTGGCTGAGAAGGAATCGGGCAATAGGTCTAAAATGCTATTATTAAAACCGGGAAATGATTGTGCACATTTGCTAATAAAATCCTTGCTGAATTTTGCTTCACCATTCAAATGCAGGCATGTGTAATATTCAGGGCCCTTATCGGGGAATACATTTCCCTGATCATCTGCTATTCCTGTTTGAAAAACAACCGAAGAGATGTGACCTTCGCCGGTGGCGCGCATGCTCATCACGAATCTTAGTTCACCTGCATTTAAATTTTGCTGATCAGGATGAGGTACTACAGAGGGATTGAATAAAGCTGCTGCCTGTATGGAATATTCCTTGGTGAAGAATGCTCCAAGCAATAATTTTTTCAGGGGAGAGAAATGTGAAAGGCTTTCTCCCGTTTGATTTTCAATGCGGGAAAAATGTTTCAGAAAGGTTTTTTCAATATCCCGATGCCGGCCTGCAAATTCTTTCATAACTTTTTGCATGCTGCTTTGTGCTACAGTATTTTCCAGCTTTTCTACCCGCTGCACCACATTGGTGATACGGTTACTTCCCGGTAAATACAGGAAGAGGGTGATGACTGCTTTTGGAGACGCATATAAGCGAAGGGAACTTTTTGTAAGGTTCATTTAAATTAATCCTTGAGTAAGAAAGTTTTAAAATAATATCTGAACGGGTTCATTTTGCGAATATTATTTTTTATTGGGAGGCAGCGTGAGTGCTAAATCACTATTCAATCCTTTAAACCCGTTGAAGCCATGCTTTGAATAAAATGCCTCTGAAAAAATAGAAATGCGATCATCACAGGCAAGGCCAGTAATACAGCGGCAGCTATCTTAACGCCTAACAGTGCATCTGCCCTTCCCCCTACAGCAAACAAGGTTACCAGTTGTGGCATCGTCATTAATTGTTCATTTCGAATCACAATAAGGGGCCACAATACTTCATTCCAGGAACCGATAAAGGTGAGAATGGCTACTGTTACAAGGGTGGGTTTTATATTGGGCCACAGGATGCGAAAAATGATCTGTAATTCATTGCAGCCATCGAGTCGGGCGGCATCAATCAGGGCTTGCGGCAAACCCTGGAACGCCTGCCTGAACATCAGGATTGCAAAGGCACTCACGGCAAACGGTATAATAAGTGCGAGGTAGGTATCCACGAGATGCAAATTCACCATGGTGATGTAATTGGGTATGAGGGTAATTTGAAATGGAAGTGACATGGTAAAAACTATCACATAAAATATCAGCTCCCTGCCTCTGAACCGGAGCTTTGCCAGTGCGTATCCCACTATTGAGCCTGTTAATATTACGAGGGTGGTTGTTACGGTTGCAATCAGCAAGCTATTAATCAATGATTTGCCGATGGGAATTTTTTCGATCATCGTTTTAAAATTTCCCAGGGTAGGATGAGAAGGCCAAAGGTTCATATCTCCCACTTCATCGCGTGATGCCAGGGCAGCTCCGATCATCCAGATAAACGGATAGATAAACGATAATGCAGCAATTAGCAGCGCGGCATACATTAAAATGGTTGTGAATGAAATTCCTTTCTTCATGTTTACCGGCTGGTTTTCATTTACAAATTTCAGTTCATTCATTTCCTCATTAATATCAATCTTCTTTTTCAATCAATTTTTTTTGCAGAATCACTACAGTCATAATGATAATCGCGTAGAAAAACCCAAGTGTTGCTGAGTACCCCATGTTGTAGTATTGAAATGCCTGCTTATAGATATACAGCACCGCAGAAAGGGTGGTATTCATAGGTCCCCCTCCGGTCATGATATAGGGTTCAATGAAAAGAGAAAATCCTCCGATGGTTGACAGGATCACCACCATAAAAATGGTGGGATTGATCATCGGTAAGGTGATGTGATAAAACTGCTGCCATCTTGTGGCGCCTTCAAGTTTTGCTGCTTCATAATATTGTGGTGGCACAGTCTGTAAGCCCACTAAAAAAAGAATAACGTACAGGCCTACATTTTTCCACGTTGCCATGATGGCGATAGAGTAGATGGCCACATCCGGATTCACAAGCCAGCCCACCCTGTTCAAGCCGATGGTAGTAAGAAACCGGTTGATGAGTCCGGAATCATAGCCCAGCAATTGCTGCCAGAGTATCGTGATCACTACACCCGATACGATCACCGGCATAAAAAACGAAGCCCTGAAGAATGAAAGTGCCCTGATTTTCTGGTTGAGCAGTTGAGCTAAGAATAAAGAGACTATCAGCTGCAGCGGAATGTGCACCAGCAGAAATTTCACCGTATTCCCGATCGCTGTCCAGAATAACCGGTCCTGAAGCAAGCGGGTGTAGTTGCTGATCCCAATGAAATGCATGGGTGATATGATGTTCCATTTATTAAAGGTTAGGAAGAAACAAAACAGCACGGGAAACAAAACAAAAACCAGCACGAAAAGCAGGTAAGGGGAAACAAGAAGATAGGGTAACAACTGCTTGCGTTGAAGCGATTTTTTTCGATTCAGTTTTAACGGAATAGCGGTCTCCACTTCCATAATTAAAAGTTTTGCGCTGCGCGGGATGCTGCTTCCGCAATCTTTAATGATTGGACTCCATTTGTACCGTCAATCACACGAACATGTTTACGATCCGTAATCCAGCTCCACTGGTCAGTGATCATTGCTGTCAGCATTTCCTTGTAACGGATTTCTTTTTGTGAAGCATTTCCATATTCAATGGTTACATGCTCATCAAAAGTAATTTCAGAAAATCTGCCACGGACTTTTTTAGATTCTGCAAGTGATTCGTAATGATGCTCAATGGAGAAATTTACAAGTAAGTCACCAATCTTTTCCAGTTGCTTCTTGCTTAGCAAGGCATGCAATTTCATCCTTACCGGTATCCATTCGTATAATGTAATCTCACCATGCTCAAACTGTAACCGCATTTCCTGCCTGTCCAGGATTTTCGGCTGATCAAAACCATGATAAAAGTTAACAACCCCATCCTTGTAAAGTACTGTAACCTGTACACGATCCACTATAGGCTTGGTTATTCCCGGGCGGTTCAGTTGTAACGCATGGGTGACTTTTCCTGCTCCGAGCCACCCTTCAAAGAGATCAAAAAAATGAACACTATGCTCGATGAATATGCCGCCGCTTTGTGCTTCATCCCAAAACCAATGATCTGCATTCAGGCTCTCATCGCTCGCATAGTTTTCAAAATAACCGTGAAGAAAACCACCAAGTAATTTTTGATTCACAATATTTCTTACAATAGCAAACAACGGGTTATAGCGCTGCATCAGATTCACTGTGTAAAGAAGCTGATGTGCGTCAGCAAGTGCCATCAGTTCTTCTGCTTCGCTTGATCTTAGAGCAGCAGGCTTTTCACAGAGCACATGCTTGCCCGCCTGCAATGCCATCTTCGATTGTTCGTAATGTAAGTAAGGCGGCGTAGCAATATAAATAAGTTCAATACTCTCCTCTTTTAGGAGCGATTCATAATTCTTAAAAACCTTTGAGTTCAGAGAATCTGCCATTGCTGTGGCAGCCGATAATTTAATATCGGTAATTCCGGTAATATTTATTCCGGGCACTGCTAAAAATGCGTGCGCTGCAAAGCGTGCAAAGCCTCCTGCCCCTGCTATCCCGATATTTAATCTATTATCCTGCAATTAATTTTTTCAATTATTGTTTATCAGTTACAACTACAGCGGAGGAGTTAGCAGCAAGCAGTAAATCCACTGACGTGGCCGCATCCTGAATTGCTTTTTCGGGTGTTTTTCTTCCGTAAATGACGCACGCTGAATACTCCTGTGAAATAATATCAAGTACTTCCACGATTACTTCGCAATTAGCAATACCCTTTGCAAAGGGTATTTGCCGGGCAAATGGTACTAACAATGGATTCTTTACAAAAAAATCATTGAAGAAAATATCCGT
>JBDSEA010000223.1:0-11927 GCA_039920305.1 Chitinophagales bacterium | reverse complement strand
TTTCTTGCAACAGCAGCATAAAATCCAAAAAGAGGGTTGATATCTTCCACAGGAAAATCACTCCCATTTGCGAGCCACGCATTTTCATTCATCAAATCCTTATAGGCATATGCTCCCTTTATCCGGTAAACTCCAAGGCGATTGATTGCCCACGTCATATCGCTGGTGGCATGAGTTGGCTGAACTGAGGGAACAATATTATACTGCCGGAAAAGTGCAAAATCATCAGGCGCCACTACCTGGCAATGTTCTATTCGCCAGCGCTTATCATTGGGTCCGCCAAGAACCTTCCCATAGATGAGCAGCATCATGCGGTTTGCCGAATCGCCGATGGCATGTGTACACATTTGAAAACCATACTGTAAACATTTTTTTGCCTGCTCTTCGTAATAAACTGTGGGGCGCAGCTGAAGGCCCTGTGTTCTGGTATCATCACTGTATGGCTTCAGCAGCATTGCACCACGTGAGCCCAATGCGCCATCAGCATAGTATTTTATCGCTCTTACATTCAGCCTGTCAGTTTTGTAGGGTCCGCGTAAATAGAAATAATTTTTGGTGGTATCATCATCTGCTACCATGGCATAAATGCGCATCTTAAGCTTTCCGTCCTTCTGAAGCTTATCTATAATATCAATTTTATTTTTTTCCAATCCGGCATCATCTACAGTAGTGAGACCCACGGCAAAGCAGTATTGTTGTGCCGTGAGAAGGGCTTCTTCGATTTTCATTTCCCCTGGTCTGGGGATTTTTTTTTCGACAGTATCCATCGCATTATCGAGAAGCAAACCTGTGAGTTTTCCATTTTCAACTGCGATTTCACCGCCTGCTATTTTTTTATTAGAAGTAATATGAGCAAGATCCAGTGCCTTTTGATTGGCGATGCACGCATGGCCATCAATGCGTTTAAGGAATACCGGCTGCTCAGGAAACAGTTCATTCAGCATTGTATTTGTTGGAAAGTCCTTTTGCTGCCAGTCATTCTGATCCCAGCCTCTGCCAAAGATCCATCCATCGGGGTGCGTTTTGCCATACGCTTTTAACCGCTCAATAACTTCATACCAGGAATTTGTTCCTACCAGATCTGCTTTTGATAGATCCAAGCCGTACCCGGTAAAATGACTATGGGCATCAATAAATCCCGGATACATGTACTTGCCTTCAAAATCTACCTGTGTTTTTACCTTGAATTGATTGAGCGCAATAACTTTCTTACCTGCAAAAACAATTTTACCATCCTTCACTACAAGAGCTTCAGCTGTTGGATTGGCAGCATCTACGGTATAAATTTTTGCATTGAAGAAAAGAGTGTCTGCCTGCATTTTTGATTTGCATGAAAAGAATAAGGAAGTAATAAATAAAATCAGCAAATGATGTTTCATTGCGAATGGAAAATTAAGTACTTCCTTTTCTGCATAAGTGAATTTGTTTAGTCAGGATGTTTTACTACTGACTAAAATTCCCGGATCTTTTACAGGTTTTGGATACTTTGGAATGCCATCTGCGCTGATGTAAATTGCGCCTGCAGCCACAAGGATTACAATGATGGTAATGAGAGTATCAATGATCTTTAGAATCTTTTTCATGCTGAAATGGTTTAGCCTTGAATTATTGTCTCGAAAAATAAAAACGGATCTGATTTTTTAAAAAGAATTCTTGAATTATATCAACAGCGGATGATGATCATTGACGAGCAACAAAAGCTACTGGAAAACCGAAGGCGTGTAAGCGTGCTGATTCCACTTCTCTTTGTTGCCCTGCTTTGGATCATTGAGTTTTTGCAATGGAGTTCGAATCTTGAAATGGGGCGGCTCGGTGTTTCACCAAGAACCCTTTCAGGGCTTAAAGGAATTCTGTTTTCTCCACTCATTCATGGCGGATGGGCGCATCTTGCTTCTAATACCATTCCGTTGCTGGTGCTGGGCTTTATGATGATTTATTTTTATCACCATGTTGCTTACAGTGTATTACTTTTTATTTGGCTGATTGATGGGTTTGGGATATGGCTGATCGGGAGGGATTCCTATCACATTGGTGCAAGTGGCATTGTGTATGGAATGGCAAGTTTTCTTTTTTTTAGTGGGGTATTGCGGAAAAACCGTCAATTGCTTGCCCTCTCTCTTGCAATTGTTTTTATTTATGGCAGCATGATCTGGGGGATGTTTCCTTATGTAACCGATGTTTCATGGGAGGCTCACTTCGTTGGATTTGCAGCCGGAGTGTGCTTTGCATTTTATTACCGGCAAAAGGGCCCACCGGATGACCTTGTTCCTGAATGGATGAGTGAGGACCAAACGGAAAATTTGATGGATATTCAAAATGATAAAAACGACGTTAAAGAGGCTGAAAACCCCGATCTGACAGAAGTGAAAATTATTTATTCCATCAAAGAAAATGAAAAACAGAAACGGGATTGATAATCCTGATCACAGGCTTGGTACTTAATAATTTAACCGCAATATTCTGACGAAAAATTACAATCCCATGAAAGTTCTGCCGTCATTTATCACCATCTCAGCCTGCTGTTTAATTATTTTGCTACATACTTCTGTAATGTATTCCTATGAAACGCATAAGTTTTATCCAAATCAATACCCATCCGTAACCATCGGCAACCAAACATGGATGACGAACAACTGGGATCAACCAACGCTCAAGAGCTGGTACTTCGGTAATGATTCCCTCAGCAACAAAAAATACGGAAGGCTCTACTATTTTAGTAATGCAGTGGCCGGTGCTCCACCGGGGTGGCATCTTCCCACTCTTGATGAATGGCAGACGCTGATTAATCACTTCGGTGGGGATGATAAGGCTCTTCCACATTTAATACAGGACGGAAAATCCGGATTAAATCTATTAGCGGGAGGGAATAAGAGTGCAAACATCAGCCCTGAAGATATTTTTAACTTCAAAGATGAATGGGGTTTTTACTGGACTGCAACTGCTGATGGCGATCAGACTGCCTATGCAGTTCATTTTGAAAAAGGAAATTCCTCGATTATTAAAACTACCTACAGGAAGGCAAATGGTTTTTCCGTTAGGTATTTAAAAGATTGAAGTCGTAGCTGAGGAAATAAATTTAATTCGGGGAAAGCAGCGCAAGTTATACTGCTAAAATTATTTACCCGTACTTCACTTCAATTCTGAGGAGTAGCCAATTTTGCTTTCAGCTGATCAATTTCACTTTTCAAAAAATCAATTGTTTGCTGCTGGCGGATTACAGTGTTATTAAGTTCCTGAACTGATTTTACAAGAGGAACAACAAATTCGGCGTATCGAAGACCGTAAACATCATTTTCATTTTTAGGCTTGTCAACACCATCAAAATCAAAACCCGTTTGCTGAGCCGCAGTCTCAACCTCCTGAGCAATAAAACCTGTACGAGTCTGGTCTCGGGTGTCATCATCCTGAGTAGTATGTAACTCCTGATTCCTGCCGCCCCATCTCCTGTTGAGTGCATCTACATCCAGCTTATAAGTGACAGGGTGGAGTTTCATGATAAATTCAAGCCCTGCGACATCCTCCTTTATATTATATTTAAACCTTCCATCGCTTATGCTGGTCCACGCAGTATATCCCCCAATTGAAGTAACAGCTGAGTTACCGATTCTAACCTGGTTGCTCGCAGTTGCCTGGGTTTTGTTTCCAAATGCATTTGCATTAACAAAATTATTTGCGGAAAAATCTGCATTGGTTCCTATAGCAGTGCAATAGGTACCCACGGTATTGGTGTAGCCTGAAGAATCACCATAAAAAACATTGTGATTGCCGGTGGTATTGGTAAATCCTGATTTGAAGCCTCCAAAAGTATTATGGTCTCCGGTAGTTTCTGAAGTGCCTGCATACCCGCCTACATAGGTATTGTAGCTTCCCTTGGTATTGGTGAAACCCGATTTATATCCAAGAGAAGTATTATCATGCCCTACATTGGTATAATAAAGCGCTTCATATCCAAGAGCGACATTGTAGGAAGCTATGGAATCTGAAAATAATGCCGCATTTCCAATTGCAGTGTTTTCACTGCCAATGCGGTTATGATACATGGCTGTATTTCCTTCCGCCACGTTTGCATAACCTGTAGTGTTATAATATCCCGCCTTATAGCCTGAAAACAAATTTGCATATCCGGTGGTATTAAAATAGCCTGCAGAAAAACCAACAAACTGGTTATTCTGGGCTGTTGTATTTGCATAACCTGCTAAAGTTCCAATAAAAAGATTGTTGTCTGTAATATTTGAATAACCAGCCTGGTAACCGATTACCACATTATTACTTCCTGTAATATTCGAATACAGGGATGAAGAGCCAAACGCTATATTATTTGATCCGCCTGTGTTTGCTGAAAGAGAGTTTGATCCAAGCGATATATTATTATCACCAGTAGTATTTTGCTGATTAGCCTGATAGCCCATGGCTGTGTTATTGGCACCGTCAGTATTTCCAAACAAGGTATTAAACCCTATTGCGGTGTTTTGTCCACCAGTGGTATTGTTATTCATGGCGGCAACGCCAGCAACGGTATTATTAGAGCCGGTGGTATTGGTGGACAGGGCTTTGTATCCTATAGCAATGTTTTGAAAACCGGTTGTATTTTTCAACCCGGCCTGGTATCCCAAAAATTGATTGGATATCCCAGAGGTATTATTTGCACCCGCCTGATAACCGATGAACACAGAGCTTGAAGCTGTATTCTTATAACCGGCACTGTCTCCAACAATCGTATTAAATTGTGCAGTTGTTTGAGAGTAACCTGCTTTATTGCCGATAAGGGTGTTATGATTTCCGGAAGAGTTACTGTAACCTGCTTTAACCCCGAATATTGAATTATATCCCCCCGTGGTGATGCTGTAATTTGTCTGGTAGCCAAAAACTGATGATGAACTAAAGCTATTTCCGCTAACCCCGTAGGCAGCCTGGAATCCAGCTACAGTGTTGTTATCACCGGTTTTATTATTATACCCAGCTTGCACCCCTTCAAATTGGTTGCTTGATCCTGCAGTATTGTTATAACCGGCATTACTTCCTATAAAAATATTGTTATCGGCGATATTGAAATAGCCTGTTTGAAAACCAAGGGCGGTATTGTTGTCACCTCCAATATTGGAATAAAAGGATTTATAACCTACAAGGGTGTTACCTGTGCCAGTAGTAGAGTTTCCCGCCTGCAATCCAAAAAAAACATTTCCATTAATCGTATTGTCAATAAATCCGGCTTTCAGGTTAAAAACCCGGAAGCTCAATGATTTATCATCCGTAGTTCCAAGGAAATTAATGGTTGAGGTGGTACCGGAGTTTCCCAGTAACGCCCAGTTAATGTCATTTGCCGGAGTGGCAGCAGGCTTGGTGGTAGTTAAATCTCCGGTTGAATTTACATAAACGAACAATGAACCTGTACTGCTGAAGGTTCCGGTACTGCTTAAACCATCAATTCGGATGGTTTTGCTGTAATCTCCGATATGTAATTTCTGCAAGGGTGAGCTTATACCTACACCCACATTTTGAGAATAAGCCTGCACAACAATCAAGGTTGCAATCCCTGTAAGGAAAAGTTTTTGCATTCTTAAAAATTTGACTAATGAATCAATTTACTCTTTATTGTCACAACAGAAACCGCAAGAAAACGGAGGTGACATGGCATACGAAATCTTTACAATTATGTTACCAAGTTAATTAGCAAATTATCAGATAAATGGTTTCGCCTTCAAAATGAATTAAAAACTCCCGCATTGCAAAAAATGAGAGTTTTCAATCCTGTTCGAATAATTATTTTTACGTCCTCTCGTATGTCTATCCTCACGTCCCTTATTCCTCTTTTTCCACTTCTTGGATTTTTGATCAACGGATTGGGATTTCCGGGAATTTCGAAAAAGATGGTGAGTCTGACCGGTTGTGGCAGTGTTCTCGTTTCTTTTTTGATTTCTGCTGTTCTGTTTTCCCAATCGCTATCAGAAAATTTCGAAAGCCAGAAAATAATTCTCTTTGACTGGATTACAGCTGGGAATATAGACGTTGGCTTTAGCTTTTTCATAGATCACCTTACCATCCTGATGCTTCTGATTGTGACAGGCGTAGGATTTCTCATTCATCTTTATTCAGTTGGTTATATGGATGCAGATGCCGGGTTTGGGAAATTCTTCGCATTCCTTAACTTATTCATTTTTTTTATGCTGATCCTCGTAATGGGAGGCAATTACGTGATGATGTTTATCGGATGGGAGGGAGTTGGATTGTGCTCATTCCTGCTGATTGGATTCTGGTGGAAAAACAGAGACTTTTCCGCCGCAGCGAACAAGGCATTCATCATGAATCGGATCGGTGATGTCGGTTTCATCCTTGGCGTATTTCTTTTGTTCCTCACCTTTGGCAGTTCTGATTTTGATACCATTTTTTCAGGCGCCGCTACTTTCATTTCCAATGATAAAGCAATAGTTGCAATCACCTTACTGCTCTTTATTGGTGCTATTGGAAAAAGTGCACAAATTCCGCTTTATACATGGCTTCCTGATGCCATGGCAGGCCCTACACCTGTGAGCGCACTCATTCACGCTGCCACCATGGTAACTGCAGGCGTATACATGGTTGCCAGCTCTAACGTCCTGTATTCACTTGCGCCTTTCACACTGGAAATTGTAACCATCGTAGGTGCTTCTACTGCATTGCTCGCAGCCATGATAGCTATCACTCAAAACGACATTAAAAAAGTTCTGGCGTATTCTACAGTAAGTCAGCTTGGCTATATGTTCGTAGCGGAAGGGTCATCAGCCTATGACAGTGGTATTTTTCATTTGATGACGCATGCTTTCTTTAAAGCACTCTTGTTTTTGGGTGCCGGAAGTGTAATACATGCCATGAGCGGCAAGCAAAACATGCGTGAAATGGGAGGCTTGAAAAAATTCCTTCCAACAACATTCTGGACCATGGGGATTGCAACCCTTGCCATCAGCGGTTTTCCACCCTTTGCAGGCTTCTTTTCAAAAGATGAAATCCTTGTTGAATCATATGGGAATTCACCTGTAATTTTCTGGGTACTCTCCATCACTTCAGCACTCACTGCCGTTTACATGTTTCGGTTGCTGTTTATGACCTTTTATGGGGAATTTCGTGGAAGTCATCATCAGCAGCAGCACCTGCATGAATCCCCGAAGGTGATGACTATTCCACTTATTATTCTTGCAGTGCTTGCTGCCATTGCGGGATTTGTGGAAATGCCTGCATTATTCGGCGCTCATCAGTGGCTGAGGGAATATCTTGCACCTGTATTTGCTCAGAACACAAGGCTCACTTCCCCTTTTGAATCCACTAATCTGGAAATTGAAGTGATCATTGCCACCCTCATCGGACTTGCCCTGATCATTTGGTTCACTTACAGGCGCTATGCAGAACATAAAGTTGCAATCTCTCTGAATGAAGATGCGCTTCCTTTCTGGTACAAGATTTCTCTCCATAAATTTTATGTTGATGAGTTCTATGACCGGGTGATCGTTAAGCCATTGGAATTTCTTGGTGATTACTTTCATGATAAAATGGAGAAGAATGTGATTGATGGCGCAGTGAATGGAATGGGTGGCGCTACCGTCTGGATGAGCACACAACTGCGGAAGCTGCAAACAGGAAACATCGGGTTTTATGTGCTGGCGATGGTTGCGGGAATTGTACTGATATTGATTTTTGGCTTGAGTAAATTGAATATGTTCTGATGTTCTCTGCAATCCTTATTGCTGTTCCGCTAATCTCAATATTAATTGTGCTGATGATGGATGGCACAAGGAGCAGAATGCTTGCCTTCATCTCTTCCGTCATCAGCTTAATCTGGTGCCTCAATAATTATTATGAGTTTTCTTTTGACGAAGGCAAGCATTTGTCATTTGATATTCCCTGGGTTGCCGCTTTAGGAATTCATTTCAATATCGGTGCAGATGGAATTTCGATGGTTCTGATTCTCCTCACAGCACTTCTTTATCCTTTCATCCTTGCAGCAAGTCCGCAATCCTCAATCCGAAATCCAAAATCCTTTTACGCGCTGATGCTTTTAATGCAGGCAGGATTATTCGGAGTCTTCATGGCTAAAGATGCTTTTCTCTTCTATGTCTTTTATGAACTCACCCTTGTGCCGGTTTACTTCATCTGTGCGATGTGGGGCGGGGAAAAAAGTATTCCCATCACAATGAAATTTTTCATCTACACACTGGCGGGAAGCTTATTCATGCTCATCGCAATCATTTTTCTTTACTTCAAAACTCCTTACCCGCATACATTTGACATCACTGCATTCTACCATCTTCAGCTAACCGGAGCTGAGCAAGCCTGGATCTTCTGGGCATTCTTTCTTGCATTCGCCGTCAAGATTCCAATATTTCCTTTTCACACCTGGCAACCTGATACTTACACGGTTTCTCCTGTTGCAGGAACAATGTTGCTTGCAGGCATCATGCTGAAGATGGGGATTTATGGAATGATTCGTTTCATTCTTCCCATTACGCCGGATGCGGTTGCGCAATGGGGAAATATTGCAATGATCATGTGCATCATCGGAATTGTGTATGCTTCGCTGATTGCACTCAGGCAAAACGATTTGAAAAGATTGATTGCATATTCCTCGTTTGCCCATGTAGGATTGATTGCCGCGGGAACGCTTACTGCTACTGCTTCCGGAGTTCAGGGTGCTGTGATCCAGATGTTCAATCACGGAGTGAACGTGGTGGCTCTGTTTTTCATCATTGATATTTTAGAGAGAAGATATGGCACGAGGTGGATGGAAGACCTTAGCGGTGTTGCCGGACAAATGAAGCGGTTTAGCTGGATGGTACTCATCGTGCTGCTCGGAAGTGTGGGGCTGCCTCTTACAAATGGTTTTATCGGAGAGTTTTTATTGCTCAACGGATTGTATGATCACAATCCCTGGTTTGCGGCAGTTGCAGGGTTAACACTCATCTTCGGCGCTGCATACATGCTTCGGCTGTATAGAAATGTTTTTCTTGGTGAGGCAAAAACTTTTACAATGGATGGCGGAGATGTTTCAGGTAATGAAATCCGGATTTTAATCCCGCTGTGTGTTCTCATAATTGCAATTGGTGTCTATCCGAACGTGCTTCTGAATATTTCGCAGGCATCAGTCGATTCGATATTGGAAGTATTTCATCAAACCGCTCTAACTTCTGCGTCACAATGACGTGTTGCCGGATTACATCTTTTACTTTTTATGGTGCAGTGTTTACCAATTCTTAATTTCTTACTTTCGAAGACTTCGAAGAATGCCTTATGAAAACCATCCTGATTATTTTCTTTCTCTGCCTCGTTCTTTTTTCAGTAAAAATTGCTTCTGCCCAGCCGGGCACACTCGATCCGGCTTTCGGTGTTGGAGGAGAAGTAAATCTCCATCCCTACTTTGCTGCAGACCAGGCGAGAGATATTGCCCTCACTACTGACGGAAAAATTCTTCTGCTCTCTTCAGACTACTATATTGGAAACTACCTGATAAAGTTAAACTCAGATGGAACATTGGATAGCACTTTCGGCAATAATGGCAAGCTTCCTGTTCCCGTAAGCATCTATGTAACATCAAAAGCCATTGAGGTGGATAGCATGAATCGAATTGTGCTCCTGGGTTCTGATGATACCTATTTTTATTCTTTCATCGGAGTGTACCGCTTCTTAGAAAACGGACTGCCTGATACCACATTTGGATTTGATGGTGTAGCAACAACCGGATTGTATAAAGTGAATCGTGCCCTGATCATTCAGGCAGATGGTAAAATAGCAGTGGCAGGGGAGAATAGTAATTTAGTTGCGACGGTAGAGCGATTCAATGCAGATGGCACTCCGGATACTTCCTTTAATATTACTGGCAGCAGCTCCCTGATCAATCTCCCGAACAGTTATGTATTTGCATTGCATCAGCAGCCGGATGGAAAGCTGCTGGCAACGGGAACGGCAGACGGAAACATGTTTGTCGCGCGGTTCAATACCAATGGCAGCCTTGATCCCACATTCAACAACATTGGCTACTCAACCTTTACGGGCGACGGCCTCAGGGCAGGACAAGATGTGCAGACCTTCGCAGATGGAAAAATTTTTATAGCTGGTCATGTTGAAACGGAAACTCAAAGCAGCATGCTGTGCTGGAAGCTGCTGCCTGATGGCTCGCCCGATAATTCTTTTGGCACCAGCGGAATTGATACCCTGTACACCGGCAGCGAAAATAACTTTGCATGGTTTGCTTTTGCCGGTTCAGATTCAACGGCAATAGTGGGTGGTGAAATTTTCAATGGCCTGGTGTATCAGCCGGTATTGTATCATGTATTGAATGATGGTTATCTCGACAATAGCTTCGGCATAAATGGCACAGCAGGAAAAACCTTTGACTGCGGCAAGTCAATTCAGGTAAACGCTGTAAGAACAACCGATGAAAAGATTCTTCTTTGCGGAACCGGCTTTGAAAATGGAAATAACTTAGTAAGTGTTTCCGGGTTTCTTTCTGATGGGCTGGTGGATACTTCATTTGCAAACAACGGCACAGTATCATTTTCGACTGTTGATAGTATTTATTCTGCCGATCAGTTTCAGGATTTTATCCCCTTGATGATGGAAGGAAAAATTCTCTGTGCCGGAACTATCGCTACCCAACTACTTTATTTCCGCCTTGATCCTACCGGCACACTTGATTCTAGCTACGGTGTGAATGGATATTATGTGCCTAACCAAAGCCTGGAAACCGGCACTGCGATTCTCGCTACTAACGCAACAAACACCTTTGTTGCTCAAAACACTGTTAGAATGATATTAGGTGATGAAGATCTTGTTGATTTTGAAGGTCCTGTTGGAGTGCTTCTTCACAAACTGGATTTAGAAGGAAATCCTGATACTTCTTTTAGCGAAGGAGGTTTCCTGCGTCTTAATTTTCCTGATCAAGGAGAAGATCCAATTTCCTGTACTGATTTTAAATTGCAGTCTGATGGCAAACTGTTGTTTGCCGGATACCGAAGTCACGATCTTGGATTTCCATACGGCACCTATACCTATGTGTTTTTAGAACGACTTAATGCAGATGGAAGTATTGATTCCACTTTTGCTGCCAACGGATTGCAAAACTTTGATTGGCTAAGTGGCAAAGCATCGCCTTTATTAATTAATGTTCGAGACGATGATAAAATTGACTGCCTTTATGGTGAGTTTATTTATCCGAATGGATATACAAAAATTTCTCGATTACTTTCTAATGGTTTGCTTGATACGACTTTCAACTTTATCGGAATTGAAACACTTTCCTTAGATGGAAACGCTCTCCAATTGTTGCTTCAAAGCGATAACAAGATGCTTGCGCTCCTATATTTTAATTATGGACCTTACACTCATGGTATGCTTCGTTTTAATGAAGATGGAATAATAGATAGTGCTTTTGCCAACAACGGATATCTCGATCTCTCATTTCTTAACTACGGCGTAATCGGATGCCAGCTTCAACCAGATGATAAAATTCTTGCCTGCAACGGAACATCTAACCTGGATGTGGAAGTAGTGCGGTATCTGAATGACGGTTCCCCTGATTTGCCTTTTGGTATAAATGGAATTGCTGCTTTTACAGGACCTATGATTGCCGGGGCTAACCAGCATTTAGTTCGTTTACAAACGGATGGAAAAATTCTTATGGCGACGGAAAACTATACCGATTTTTATATAGTACGTTTGAAAAGCGATGCTGCGTTGCCGGTAAATGAAATAGCAACTTCAGCAACTCTTAAAGTTTATCCGAATCCGGCATCAAATCAACTCATTATTACCGATCCATCGTTTTTGAATGATGATGCTGTGATTTCAATTGCCACCATCAGTGGAAAAGTAATAAAGCAAGCCACAGTAAAATTTAGCGATAGCTCTCTCATACTTTCGGTTGAGGATTTACCTTCAGGGATCTATCTCATTACAGTCAGGAC
>JBDSEA010000222.1:0-3578 GCA_039920305.1 Chitinophagales bacterium | reverse complement strand
ATTTTCAAAATATAACCACGGATCAGGGTTTATCGAGCAATGATATCACGTGCTTTTACAAGGATCGCGAAGGTTTTTTATGGATAGGCACTCATTTCGGCCTGAACCGCTATGATGGAAACACGGTACAAACATTTTATCATAATAGTCAGGATCCGAACTCACTCTCAGGAAACGATATTGTTGATATCGTGCAGGACAAACAAAACATTTTCTGGATTGCCACCAAGGATGGAGGCCTGACACGCTATGATCCATCCCAATTCCAAGGAAATCAATTCACAGAATTCAGTAATGATCCTTCCAATAAAAAGTCAATTGCCACGAATCGTCTCAACTGTCTGTATGACTACAACGATGATTTTCTGCTTATCGGGGCAGAAGTATGTACAGGCATGTTCATGAATAAAAAAAACTACCAGTTCAGCTATCTTCATTTTAACGCTTTTGGAGAAATGATTCTGAAACCGGAATTATCATCCTTGATTCCCGGGGAAGCTACCAATTGGGTTCATCACATTTCCGGCGACGAATCATCTCTGTATTTCTCGTTTCTGATCGGAGGCTATGTATTCAAAACCGAAAGATCTTCAGGCAAGGTGATACGAACAAACCAACAGCAGGTAACGCTTGCCTTTTCTATTCCGTCATTCGCAACAGATGGCGAACGGGTATGGCTCGCTTCGTGGACCCATGGGCTTTACGTACAGGAAGGGTTTTTCACAGATATCATTAATATTCCTTCCCAAAAACTGGTGATGAATGTGAATGATGAAATTCAAAGTGTTCTTGTATTCGACAAAAACTTTGTGCTTGCAGGAAGCAAGTCAACAGGGTTGTATATCGTTAACAAAAATGATTTTACCTATAGTAATCTGCAGCACATCCGTGCTGATGAATTCAGCATCGCATCGAATAAGATCAACTGCATCTTTAAAGATTGCGAGGGGATTTTGTGGATTGGAACTTCGAATGGTGTATCAAAATACAATCCTTCCATATGGCAATTCAGAGCACAGCCACTTTCCGAATCCTGGAATAATCAATTGCAGCACTTCAGCACATACATAGATGATTCAGGAACTGTCAGGGTTTGCACCAACGCAGGTATTTATAAAAAAAATAAGGACCAAAGCAGTTTTCGCCTTGTTACATACCGGTGGAAAAAGGAGCCGGTTTCACCCACATTTATTTACCGGTATCATGATGATCATTACATGTGTACAGAAAGTTACTTATTCCGCTACGAGCCGCTTTCAGAAAATATTTATTCACTTCCGCTGCACCAGGAGAAATACAATATTAAGTTACCTGATTTCAATCCCCATATACAATTCAGGTCAGCAATAGCTGATACGGTAAATAACCATCCACTGATCATTCTTTCTGTGCTGGGTGATGGATTCGGGATTTACTGCCCGTCAGATTCAATTATTACCCTGATGATAAAAATGAATTCAGTTCCGCAGTCATTGGGAAATAACCTGGTTCATACTATCATAAAAGATCACACCGGTAATATCTGGGCCGGCACTGCCGGAGGTTTATTCAGGTGGAATAAAAGCTATCCTGCTATCAATGATTTTACTTCCTTTCTGAATATTCCCGGTGATGACGATGCCATTTCGGGTAATAACATCAGCGGAATTTATGCTGATGATCTCAGCCAGGCAGGACAAAATATCCTGTGGATCACTACCCTCGGAAACGGGCTTAATGAGTTTAATGGTAAAATATTTAACCACTACTATACGCAAACTCCGGCAGGCAATAATATGCTTGGAATATATGCTGACCAGCAGCATCGATTATGGATTCCAACGCCCCGGGGTTTCGAAGTATTCGATCCGGTATTAAAAAAATTCGATGAAATTATAGTTTCAAACCCTGATTGGATTCTGAAATATCCAACGCGGCTGGTCATAAACAAAAATGGGTCTTTCAGCTATGGAGCCGGAAATTACCTGGTAACATTTTACCCCGATTCATTTCAATTTAAAACTGCAAGACCAAAAGTTTATCTGACTGATTTTAAGATTATGGATCAGAGCATTTTTCAAACCCCAGCTTTCAGCAATCTCACTTTTCCCTACAATAAAAATTTTATAACCATCAATTTTTCTTCATTACAATTCGACCTCGGCACGGATGTACGATTCCGCTACCAGCTTTCCGGTCTGGATGATCAATGGAATAATCTGGAAAAAGAAAGCCGGGTAACATTCATGAGTTTGCCGCCAGGTAAGTACAGCTTAATGGTCAGTGTTTCTGATTTGCGCGGTAACTGGACTGATCCATCTTCGCTAATTTCATTCCGTATCCTGCAGCCATACTGGCAGCAGTGGTGGTTCTATCTGGGGTCCGGTATTTTAATTGTCAGCATTACATGGCTTGTAATTCAATTCAGATTAAAACAGTTAGCGAAGCTACAAAGCGTTAGAAATAAAATTGCCAATGATCTGCACGATGATATCGGCTCAGCCCTGAGTACAATCAGCATCTATTCAGAGGTTGCAAAAATGAAATCTGATAAATCGAAAGGTGATGAACTGAATGAAGTTCTTCAAAAAATATCCAGCACAAGCCAGGAAATGCAAGAGAATATGAATTACATCGTTTGGAGCATACAGCCGCGTAACGACCGGTTTGATCAAATCCTTCTCCGCATGAAGCGCTATGCCATTGATATGCTGCAATCGAAGAACATAGCTGTAAGCTTTACCCTGGAAGAGCAATTGAATTCACTCAAGCTTCCACAGGAAAAACGTAAGGAGCTTTTCTTAATATTCAGGGAAGCAATACACAATATTACCAAGTATTCAAACTGTTCGGCTGTGAGTATTATTTTCAGAACAGAAGGAAATAAAATAATTATGGAAATCAGCGATAATGGAATTGGTTTCAGGAAAGATGATGTGATTTCAGGAAATGGATTACATACAATGAAGGAGCGCTCGCACACGCTGAAAGGTGATCTGAAAATTACATCACAGTTAGAATCTGGTACCAAAATGATATTGACTTTTCCATCATAGGTGACAAGGACATTTTCGGATTTTAAAAGTAAAATAGGTTTTACATTCCCTGCCTAACTACTCAGTTTTGCATTTCTCAATACTCATAAATCCTATTTGGCCAGAATGCCGTTAAGGACTATTACCCGCTAATATTTGCGGCATAACATCATCAATACCCGGGTACCTTCGCAGCCCTGATGAGTATTCGTGTTACCATTTTTGAAGATAATGAAACGCGTCGTGACGGATTAAAATTATTACTCGAAAACTCTGAAGGATTTCAATGCTCGGGCGCATTCGAGAATTGTGCAAATGTGCTGGAAGATGTTGTTCAATCCAGCCCGGATGTTATTCTTATGGACATAGAGCTACCCGGCATCAGCGGCATTGATGCTGTAAGAAAAATAAAGCAGTTACATCCTGCTCTACCTGTTATGATGCAAACAGTTTTTGATCACGATGATAAAGTGTTTCAATCCATTCTTGCCGGTGCTACGGGATATATGCTTAAGAAAACACCTCCTGTAAAATTGCTTGAATCAATCAGGGAAATTTATGATG
>JBDSEA010000221.1:0-4444 GCA_039920305.1 Chitinophagales bacterium | reverse complement strand
AATGTACACTGACTGGATGGGGTTTAACGGACAAAATATGATCCGGGATTCGATCGGCTGGGATAATCCCTATTTGCTGGCTAACCTGCCGCTCCTGCATCCCAAAAATCTACGTTACCCCGGAGGCGGTCTGGCCAACTGGTGGGACTGGCACAAAGGGTGGTTTGTTGACCGGACTGATCTTCCTGAAGCTTACAAAGGGTTGAAACAATTAAACAATTCTCTTGAGAACTATAAAAAGGTTCTGGATGCATGTCACGCAAATGCCATACTTGTAGTCAACATGATCAGTTCCACCGTACAGGATCAGATGGCCATGCTCAGGTATGCCGATTCAATCGGAATCAAAGTAAAGCTGGTAGAATTAGGTAATGAATTTTACCTTGAGGGTGGTGATGATTCTATTGCCATCATGGAAACCTTTCCCACCCCTGAAGTATATGCTGCCGTAGCATCAGAATGGTGTGACTCAATTCACAAATATTTTCCAAAAGCTAAAGTTGCAGCCCAGGGTGCATTTAATCGTAACAGGGCGCAGCGCAGAATAACCTGGGATGAAGGCATGCTGCCTGTCCTAAAGGGTGAAGATGTAATTTCCTATCATTCTTACATGTCAGCAGCAGCAGCCGATGAATACTATGATAATGATACGTCTGAATTTACAAATGCCGACCTCCCCGAAATGCTGTTTCGTCCTTTCAAAATGTGGCAATTAATGAGCACTGAAGATTTGCCACTGATTCCCGAAAAAGATGAGGTTTGGATTTCAGAATATAATCTTCGGGATAAAACACGGCCATCGCAGGGTTGCTGGGCACATGGTTTATTTGTGGCCACGCAAACGATGCAGTATTTGAATGATACCCGGATCACGCATATCGCCTGCCACTCCATGGATGGGACTGCAGTGGACGGCGCCTTATTTTTTACAAGTACCGGCTATGACTATGGTAATGCCGGGCACTTTATCCCTCCGCCTAATGCTCCTGCATCTACGCAGTACTGGGGTAAAACTACTGTTGGCATTACGCTTCAAATGCTGGGTCTTGCCGTTAAGAATATGACCTTTACTTCACCTCTTGAATTTAAGCAATCACCCATGATTGGCGCAACAGATAACGGAGATTCTGTTTATTATCCGGCTCTGTATGGCTGGGCATTTTCAAATGATGAT
Source organism: Chitinophagales bacterium (assembly GCA_039920305.1). Lineage (GTDB taxonomy): Bacteria > Bacteroidota > Bacteroidia > Chitinophagales > UBA10324 > DASRAJ01. The sequence goes on along the minus strand of JBDSEA010000221.1, from coordinate 3,270 downwards.
TCTACCCAGGCGGTGGTAGTTAACCTTTCCGGTACTGATTTAAAAATTAACACGGAGTATGTCTTTCCCGAAGGAGGCAGCTATGAACGCTATAAGGCAGATCCGTTGCTTTATGTATGGCATGATGGCAGCGTAACTCATAAAACAAATGCTAATCTGCCGTCAACGCTGACACTAAAAGCCTATTCGATAACCAGGATGTATTCCCATACCATTCCTCCTCCTCCTCCTGCCGCAAGACGAATGGGGGCCAAGGGTCCCACAACTTTTTGCCAGGGTGACAGCGTACAGCTTAATGCCGGATCGGGGTATGTTTATTATCTCTGGTCTACCGGCGATACCACTCAAAAAATCTGGGCAAAAAATGATGGAGATTACTGGGTGCGGGTAAGAACGGTAACCAATGGATACTGGAGTGCTGATACCATGCATATTACCGTGCATCCCCTTCCGGAAAAACCGGTTATTAATAATATCCCAAATCCCAGTTTTTGCTCCGGTGACACAATTACCCTGAGTGTGAAAAAACCTAAGAATACTTTGAGCTATTCCTGGTCAAAGGGCGACCTCGGAACTACTGCAATTATTACCAAAGGTGATAATTACACCGTTACTGCAACCAGCGAGTTTGGTTGTTCCAATACCTCCGATGAAGTTAGCATAAAAAAGTATGCTCTGCCAAAACCCATCATCACGTCTTCAGCCGCCACCGAGTTTTGCTGGAATCAGTCAGTCACACTTGACGCAGGGTCTGGGTTTAAATCTTATTCATGGTCCAATGGAAAGGTAGGTCAAACGATTAATGTAACTTCTTCAGGTACATTTACCTGTACAGTGAAAAACAATAATAATTGTGAGGGAACTTCACCTGCAGCTATTACAACAGTTCATACACCGGCTGATCCTGTGATTACCATTTCAGGACCAACTGAATTTTGTGACGGTACTTCCCCAACCTCCCTGCAGGCTAATAAAGGATATAATTACCAATGGCAGAAGGGAAGTAATATACTTGACGGAGAAACAAACAGAAAATACTACCCGGTGAATGATGCTAATTTCTCGGTAACAATCACCGATGACTGGGGCTGTTCTAAAAAATCCTCAGCTGTAACAATGATTGTGAATCCATTGCCTTCAGCCAAAATATCGGTTACAGGCGGCAAGAGTATTTGCATAGGATTAGAAACTACCAAGCTGAATGTAAAAACATGCACCGGTTGTTCTTATCAGTGGAAACTGGCAGGGATAAACATAGCAGGTGCAACCAGTAAGTCCTACACCGCAGCACTTGCAGGTGATTTTACTTACGAAGTAACCGACGTGAATGAATGCAGTGTTGTTTCTTCACCAGTTTCGATACTCAACGATTGCCGCATTGAAGAGGAGAAGAAGGCTTATTTATCGCTGTATCCTAATCCCGCCACCTCGGTAGTTCATGTTTCTGTATCAAATCTCGAAGAAGCTTCAAATGCGAGCATTGTAATCAGCAACTTATTGGGCGATGTAATGAAGCAAGAAAACTTTTCGATCGAAAATGGTACAGCATCACTTGATATTGCAGTAGATCAGCTCATAAATGGAATGTACCTGCTGACATTGCAAACTACTTCAGCTATATTCAGCCAGCCATTATTAATTGGTGGAAAATAAAGAAAGTAGCTGCGAATACGTTTCACTGCAAATGGCCTGAGGAATTTCGTTGAATTACTGGTCATTCCAATATATAGTCAGTCATTTTTTGAGGTGGACTCACTGCGGTTTCTCTATTGTCCTCTGTTGTTTTTTTTGATTAGCAATAATATCATTCTATGATCAGACAACTGTTTCCCTTATTTCTATGTTGCATTATTTTAATTCCATCAAACCTGCTTGGCCAGAAGAAATTTTACTGGAATCCATCTTCAGATAATCTTGCGGGAAATGCTGCAAACTGGCATGCAGGAATCTGCACTGGCCTCATAGGGTTACCAGGTAAAAAAGATTCCATTTTTTTTACAGGCTGTAGTTCGCCGAACCCAGATTGCACTGTAAACATTACCCTGAATGTTGCCTATGTTGAATTGACATCTTCCTATACAGGGACAGTTACGATGAACGGTGGTAAAAAGCTGATCTTCAAAACCGGGAATTTTAAAGGGGGGGTCTTTTCGGGAAGTAATGGCGCCATCAACGCTAATAATTCACTCACCATAGATGGATGCAATTTTACTTCATGCTCGGGGTTCCTTACGGTTAAGGGTTCTTTCTCTTTTATTTCAGGAAACTTTTCCCATAACAACGGAACCATGGTTTTTAAATCCGGGTCCATATCCAACAACTCCGGAACAAGCCTTAACCTTAATAAACTTGAATTCCAGGGTTTGGGCTTTAATTACACGGTTAATGGAAACGTTTCTGTTTACAGCACACTTACCACTTCACAAGCCCTTAGTGCTAAAATAAATGCCGGAAACAATGGTGGCACTCTTGAGCTATTCGGTGATGTGCAATGGAACAATACTTCAATAAATTACGGAAACATTACCTGGAAGTTTTCCGGAAGCCAGACTCAAAGTTTTTCAGGTACCGTGGAGCCTGTGCTTTACGATGTGGTTATTAATAAAACTGATTATTTACTGAAGCTTCAAAAAGGATTTTCTGTTTCGCATCAGCTGAATTTACAAAGCGGTTTCATTGTTTCTGATTCACTTCACCCTGTAATCATACTCAACGGGGCAACTGTAATCAATGCGTCTCCGGGAAGTTTTGTGCGTGGTGCTGTCCGAAAGGTTGGCAATAGCTCTTTTCAGTTTCCTGTTGGAATGGGATTAAGGTTTCGTCCGATAGAGATATCTGCGCCTTCTGCGGTTAATGATGCATTCATAGCCCAGTACCACGAATCCGAACAACCATTTGGAAATAAAAAAGAAAGTTCCCTTACCTACCTGAGCCAGTGTGAATACTGGTCGCTAAACCGCACTGCAGGCAACAGCCCCGTAACTGTGAAATTATTCTGGGATGCAATCACCTGTGATATTGATACACTGCCCGGGCTGCGCATAGCCAGATTGAATTCTTTCAGTAAATGGGTGAATGCGGGAAATGTTTCTATTGAAGGTAACACCATGAATGGCTCTATAGTAACCCAGGCGCCGCAAAATTCATTCAGCTACTATTTGATAGCCAAAAATTCACCAGGACCCGTAGTTAATGCGGGGAATGACACGATGGTATGCGTGGGATCATCCCTCAAATTAGGTGGATATCCCGTAGCCACAGGGGGCCGCC
>JBDSEA010000220.1:0-8007 GCA_039920305.1 Chitinophagales bacterium | reverse complement strand
CTAACTCAGTCAACCATCTTACTGTTAATTTGCGCAAATAATTCAGGAGCATGAACAGTATTGGAAATGAAGCAAGGCGGGGCGCAGACATTTCTGCAGTGAATGAGAAAATAAAAAGCGAGAGCGCCTTTGTTGATCTGCTTCGCAATTCCCTCAGTAAATCCATTATTGGTCAGCAGGTGATGATTGACCGCCTCATACTGGCCCTGCTTGCTGACGGGCACATCCTGCTGGAAGGGATGCCCGGGCTTGCAAAAACCCTTGCGGTACGATCCCTTGCAAGTGCGGTGGATACAAAATACCAGCGCATACAGTTTACACCCGACCTGCTGCCTGCCGATCTAATCGGCACGATGATCTATAACCAGCAACAGCATGAGTTCACGATCAGGAAGGGGCCCATCTTTTCCAATTTCGTACTTGCTGATGAAATCAACCGCGCCTCGGCGAAGGTGCAGAGCGCGCTGCTCCAGGCGATGCAGGAAAGGCAGGTGACCATTGGCGACCAGACCTATGCTATGGATCCTGTTTTCCTCGTTCTTGCAACGCAGAACCCGATTGAGCAGGAAGGAACCTATCCCCTGCCTGAAGCACAGCTTGACCGCTTCATGCTCAAGGTGATCATCACTTACCCGAATCAGGCAGAAGAAAAATTGATCCTGCGACAGCAAACCTCAGAATCATTAACTGAAATAGCAAGCGTAATAAAGCCTGAAGAGATTCTGCGCGCACGTGCATCGGTGCGCCAGATATACCTCGATGAAAAAGTGGAGCAGTACATCCTCGATATTGTTTTTGCAACCCGCTTTCCTGATCAGTACAAATTGCCAAAGCTGAAAAGCATGCTGCAGTATGGCAGCTCTCCGCGGGGTACGATCTACCTTGCGCTTGCATCCAAGGCACATGCCTACATGCAGCATCGCGGGTTTGTTACACCCGATGATGTGCGCGAAGTATGTCTGGACGTGCTTAGGCACCGCATCGGGATTACTTATGAGGCGGAAGCGGAAAATATTTTATCCGATGATGTGATTGGTGAAGTGCTTAAAGCGGTTCCGGTACCCTGATTAAATTATTCCAATGGACGCCGCCGAATTAATAAAAAAGGTCAGAAAGATCGAGATCAAGACACGCCGCTCCTGCAGCCTGCTGTTCAGCGGTGAGTATCACAGCGCCTTTAAGGGCCAGGGAATGTCGTTCAGCGAGGTGCGTGAATACCAGCCGGGTGATGACATCCGGTCTATTGACTGGAACGTTTCGGCACGCCTCAATCACACCTATGTTAAGGTGTTCGAGGAAGAGCGGGAGCTGAATGTGGTGCTGATGGTTGATGCCAGCCGGTCTTCTTTTTTTGGCACCACCCATCAGCTCAAGCAGGATCTGATGATGGAAATTTGCGCGCTTCTCTCCTATTCTGCGGCAGGCAATCATGATAAAATCAGCCTGATGTTTTTCACTGATAAAGTGGAGAAGTTTCTTCCGCCGGTAAAGGGACATTCGCAGGTGCTTCGCATCGTGCGTGAGCTCATCAATTTTACACCCGCTTCCGCAGGAACTGACCTTGCCGAAGCGCTGCATTTCCTGAACAATATGATGAAACACCGGAGCGTGGTTTTCATACTCTCGGATTTTATGAGTGCTGATTACGAGGAGGTGCTCATGATTGCAGCACGGAAGCATGATGTGATCTGTGTGCATGTGCATGATGCGCGCGAGCGGGAGATCCCGGACGTGGGCATCCTTCCGGTTCGTGATGCTGAATCAGGCGAAAGGCTTTTGCTCGACACCTCAAGCCGTGCCGCCCGATCAGATTACCGGAACCAGTTCGAGCAGTATCAGCACTATTTCAATTCAGCCTGCAGCAGGAGCGGTTGCGACACTGTGACCATCCGTACCGGGGATGATTATATCAGCAAGCTAATGACCCTATTCAGGCAAAGAGCGAAGCGGGTATAATAATAATAGTTGTGAGTAACGAGTTGCAGGTATTGCAAAGCGGGTAATGAAAAATTGGAAATCATATAAGGCATGCTCCACAGGGTAAAAAATAAAGGGGTGACCGCAAATTATGGAGCATGCATTTTTCTCCTCTTCTTATTGATGAGTTTCATAGGAATTCAGGCGCAGAATACCAATGCCGTCATACAGCTTGATTCTTCGGATTTTAAGATTGGTGATCCTATCGCGCTCAAATTAAGTGTGGATCATCCCTTTGACATCACCATTCAGTGGCATTCTCCTTTAATCACTGACAGCAGCTTCACCATTTTATCTGAGTCAGGGATTGATTCCATTCCGCAAAAATCTTTTCTTACCGAAAACCGGGTGATCATGATCACCACCTTCAGCTATGGAAGCCTGATGACACCTGAAATAACCATCTGGTTTCACGATAATAATGGCAATGCTGATAGTTTAAAAACCAAGCGGATAGCAATAAATGTTGCAATCGCCCCTGTGGATCTGGAAAAACCATATCGCACCATTACACCGCCTTTATCTTTATCCGGTACTGATATTCCATGGTGGCTGCTCATTAGCGTAGGCCTCGCATCTGCCGTAGCTTTGTGGATCATACTCCGCAACAGAAAGAATAAAAAAGCTGTAAGTAATAATTTAAGCGAATCAATTGCACTGCCGGGTGAGACTATTCAGGAGCGTCTGGAGCATTTACGTGAGCAGATGTTAAACCGTGGAATTTCAAACGAAGAATTCTATGTCAGAATTTCCTCCGCGATCCGTGAATTTATCACCGGCCGCTTTAACTACCCTGCAACGGAGCATACTTCATCAGAGATCATACGCTTCCTCAGGAACAATTTTGCGGATCAGCAGCTACTGGAGCTGCTTGCACATGATTTTGAGCTGGCGGACTTTGTAAAATTTGCAAAAGTGCAGCCTTCAACTGAAGAGAATGAGCGCGTAATTCAAACGGCATTAAATTTTGTCAATCAGCTTTCAACGATCACACATGAATCTACCCTATCAGTTTCATGATTTCGCTGATGCCCGCTTGTTATGGCTTCTGCTTCTTATCCCTGTATGCATAATATGGTACATCGTCAGGAATAAGGAAGATCGGCCCGCCTTTCAGATTCCTGCAACAGGAAAGCTGAGAGAAAAAAAGTTCGCCCGGGTGCGTCTGCGACACCTGCTTTTCATTTTACGCATGCTTGCATGCTGTTCACTGATCATCGCCATTGCACGGCCGCAGAAAACCTTTTCATCACAAACCATCAACAGTGAAGGGATTGACATCCAGATCACCCTTGATGTGAGCGGGAGCATGCTTGCTTCTGACGTGAAACCAAATCGCCTTGAAGCGGCAAAGGATGTTGCCGCCTCATTTATCAGCGGGCGGCCAAATGACAGGATAGGTATTATCCTGTTCGCGGACCAGGCGCTTACAGCCTCGCCTGTCACCATTGATCATGTAGCGCTGCTTCAAATACTGAGGGGCGTGCATACCATGGAAATGGCGAATGGCACTGCCATAGGCATGGGCCTGGGCACAGCAGTAAATCACCTGAAAGAAAGCAAGAGCCTTTCCAGAGTGATTATTCTCATCACCGATGGAGAGAATAATGCCGGAAGCGTGCTGCCGCTGCAGGCTGCTCAACTTGCGTATGATGCAGGCGTGAGGGTTTATACGATCGGATTGCTGCTTGGTAAAACTTCATCGGAAATCACTGAAAAGCTGCAGACTCTTTCTCCAAACTATCTTTCAGCCAATGAATTGCTGGCGCGGATTTCAGAAGTAACAAAGGGAAAATTCTTTCTTGCCAATGATAAAAATGAATTAGCAGAAGTATTCACCGAAATCGGGGAACTGGAAAAAACCAAGGTGGATGTGACAACCTATACACGCTACGAAGATTCTTTTTACCCCTTTGCAATCATTGCCTCCATCCTTTTGCTGCTCGAAGTTATTTTGCGGTTTTCACTTTTCAAATCAGTCCTCTCATGATCAGGATCGCACAACCGGAATATGGCTATCTTTTTCTTTCTATCCTTCCGATGGCTGCCGTTCTGATCTTTCATTTTATCTGGAGGAAGAAAGCGCTCTCAAAACTGGGTGAATGGAACCTGGTGCAATTGCTTCTTCCGGATTATTCCCGGGGCCGGTCAATCTTGAAAACGGGGTTAACCGTGGTGGCATTCATTTCAATCCTGCTTGGGTTGGTGAATATTCAAACAGGCGGCGCCGGAAAAATGGTTCAGCATGAGGGAAGCGATTTTGTTTTGCTGATGGATGTTTCAAACAGCATGCTCGCTGATGACATTCAACCGAATCGCCTGGAAGCTGCAAAGTCCGCTGCCTCACAAATATTACATGCTTTTCCTGACAGCCGCTTTGCCATGGTGGCCTTTGCAGGCAGCGCGTCAACCCTGCTGCCGCTTACTCCCGATCATGCCGCAGTGCAAATGTCCATTGCCGGTCTTTCTTCCGGCTCTGCCGAGGTCCAGGGCTCAGATATCGGCGCTGCGCTGAATGAAGCGATGAAGGCGCTTCCTGAAAATCAAAATCGTTATAGCGGAATTATTCTTTTTACTGACGGCGAAGATCATGAACATCATATTAGTCAGGCAATGCAGAAAATAGCTGATGCCGGGATTATGGTTTGCTGCGTGGGTGCTGGAAGTGAATCCGGCAGCACCATTCCACTCGATGGCACAAGCCTGAAGAATGATGGCCGGGGAAATAATGTAATCACAATACCCGACGCCTCCGTTCTGCAAAGCATAGCACTTAAATCCAATGGTGTATTCACGCACCTGCTGTCATCCACGCATTCCCCCGGAGATATAATTGACCGGCTCGAAGAGCTTCAGAAAAAAAAGTTTGATGAAAAGCTGTTTGTTCAATATGAATCAGTCTTTCAATATTTCCTGTTGCCAGCCCTGCTAATCTTAATGCTTGAAACTTTTATCACCACGCGGAAAAAACCCACGTTAAACTGAAAAATATGGTGGTGAAATTTTTTCAGATCCTGATGCTTGCTTGTTGCAGTAACATCGCTGCGTTTGCTCAATCTCCTGCATCCCTGATTGAGAAAGGAAATCAGTCATATTCAATAATGAAATTTGAGGATGCGGAAAAGTATTACGAGATTGCCCGGAAGGCGGATAAGAGCAGGCAATATCACCTGATTGATTTCAATCTTGCGGGGATTTATTACCAAAAAAAGGATTATGATGCTTCGATAGGGCTTTATTCTCAATTCATTACCAATACACGGGATCATGCCCTCCAATCGCGGGCATATTATAATACCGGCAACTGTTACCTGGCTCAAAAAAATTACAGGAAAGCTATTGCAACCTTCGTGGAATCGCTGAAGCTCAACCCGAAAAATGAGGATGCGAGATACAATCTGTCCTACGTGATTACACTGCTTGGCGGATCTGAAAACAACTCGACAAGCGCTGAATCCGATGAGCCGGATAAAAAAGACAGCAAGCAAAAATCTCCCCCGCTAAAACCACTTACGCCTGAAGAGCAGGAACGATTGCAAAAGCTGTTATCCGAATCAGAAATGAAGAATGAACCTGTAAAAAAAGAAGCGAAAAAAAAATTGGTTAAGGACTGGTAGTAATCAACCGGGGCATCACACGCATAAGGGGTTGGGAAACAGATACAGACCTTCAGAATCGGGGATTACAAAACACGGCCAGTATCCAAATTGGAACTGCGTAATTTGTAAAGTAGGACAAAGCCAAAAAATTTATTTGGTGGATCAAATTCTTTTACCAAATTTTCTACCTCTGTATTCCACAAGATGGCTTGTGCATTAGTGAGGAAGGGCAAATTATAAGTATCATATCACCGCAGTTATTGCAAGTTTAAATTTTCATCTTCAAACCTCTCACAATATGAAATCAAAACTCTTCTATGTCATTGCAATCTCTTTTGCAATTCTGATTATTCAAACAATACAAGTTAAAGCGCAAACTTGTACTCTGACAAACATTTACTCTCCCCTCGACTGGACATATCCACTCGATGTTAACGGGCTTGAGGATATTGCATACGATGTGGAAGCAATTGATGCAAACTCAGATGGCATCCCCGATGATGGGCTTGTTGTAGTTGGAACAACTAACAAAAATAGCACTGTTCATAAGCAAGCAATTGTGATTCGGTTGGATGCAAGCGGTAATGAAGTATGGAAGCAAACCTATGGCGGAAGTGGTGATGATAACGGTTATGCCATTGAACAGGCATCTGACGGTAATCTGCTTGTTTGCGGCACTAAATATTCTACTCTACCGGGAGGCACAATCTTCAGTAATAATGTATGGATATTTAAGGTTGACCTGGCAACGGGTAACAAGATCACCGGCTCGGAGCATGTGTATGGTGGGGTAGGGAATGAAACCGGTTTCGATATTAAAGAAGACGTTACCAACGGGTATTATGTAGTCGCCGGAGCAACAGGAAAATACAATACTGATGACCTTGATCTGACCAAGGTGCCTGCCATCAATGGACTCGGGGAATACTGGGTCTTTCAAATTGACCCTGCTACTTATAATATTCAGTGGGAAGCCATTTATAATGGAGTCCATACAGGCAATGATACCACCTTTGACTGGGCACACAGTATTTTGATAGATCATGCAGGTGATTATGTGGTGTCAGGATATTGTGAGTCGTGTGAGCCGGATAAAGTGCACCAGCAAGCCATGCTGGTTAAAATTCATCCTTCCGGTGTAAAGGTCTGGCAAAAAAATTATGGGGACATTCTCGATCCTGCCAATCAAGACCAGGGGTCATACAACGTTATTGAGGTTTTCGATGGAACGAACTATTCCTATCTTTCAAATGGAATTGACCATACTCCCGCCACAGGAACGAATTGCTATGGGGCCGATCATGATGCCTTGGGACTAAACACCAACATCAACGGAGGAAATTTATGGACTGGCGGATGCCATTTGGATGAGGGTCTCAATTATGGGGGCAGCTTAAAGGAGAATGGATGGTGCAGCGTTCAAACCTGCGATGGCGGTTACCTGCTCGTGGGCGGTGAAGCAAGCCTGCATTCAATATCTAACAACATCACCTGTAACATAGGCAACTCTGACCTGTGGGTGGTGAAAATAAACTCATCGGGAGGATATGTTTGGGATCAATCATTGGGCGATGTTTATAATGATGAAATCCACAGCATTAAACAGTTGTGGGATGGCTCCTTTATCATAGCGGGGCAGCGTGGAACAGCTCTTAACGGACCAGATATCTATGTGGCTAAATTTGAGCTTACCTTTTGTCCCGCTCCTGCAGCACCAATATCGAACGTCGTGGGATGCCAGGTTGCGTTAAGCTGGGATGCCACTGCCTGTGCAAAAAATTATGTGCTCAGGTATAAAAAATCCACCGCTACTATATGGACGCCTATTTATCCTGCCAGTAACCCCACTAACCTTACATTACCGACGGGCACCTACGTATGGACAGTTGAATCACTTTGCTCTCCAAATGTAAATACTACTTCATCAGTCCAAAATTTTACGGTAGGCATCGGCTGCAGGATCGGCAATGAAGAGAATGCGGGCAATGGGAATTTAATTGCAGTTTTTCCCAATCCTTCTGACGGCTCTTTTGAAATTTCGCTTTCGCTCGAAGGTGAGCCTGACCAAATAGCAACCGTTGACATCCTTGACCAGGTAGGTAAGGTGGTATCTTCCTTCAAAGCAGCGATTATAAATGGCTTACTTGATGCTCCGCTATCCGATAATGATCTTCCATCAGGATTTTATAGTGTACGGGTTATTATTAATGGTCATATATATAAAACAAAGCTGGTCATTCAAAAAGCATAAGGTCCCGGTCTTCATTGTAATTTCTACTCTAATTGTTCACCCTAAAAAACTAATCTTATGAAAGCACTTAATTACTTAACTCCATTTGTTTTATTGATAACCCTCTCACTTAGCCATGCTCAGGATACCTGGACACAAAAAGCAGATTTTGGAGGCTCAGCGCGGCGTTTCGCAGTCGGT
>JBDSEA010000219.1:0-8620 GCA_039920305.1 Chitinophagales bacterium | reverse complement strand
GTCCTCCAGCTATGTCGCCAACAGAACCTGTTCCGCCTTTAATAAAAGATTCAACCTGCGTTCCGATACCTGCGGGCATTTTGTCTTTTAAAAAGGAAATTACTGTTGTGACTGCTGTTGATGCCTGTGATTCAGAAATGCCTGTTTTTTCTGAAACCATTTTAATCAAGTTTTCCATTTTTTTTGGATTTAAATTGTTAAATAATTTTATTATGTAAATGTAACCATTTAAAATTTAATACGATATGTAAGTTCAGGTAATAATTGCAACAAAAAGTAAAAACTAATTGGGCTTTTATCCCAGTTAATGTTTCGCTGAAAAGCAAATCTTTGGGTTGCTTTTAAAAAAAAATATTTGCAGCTCAGCTGTGATCAAAGATACCCATTTGAGGCGCTATTCCTCTGCAGCCGTTTCTGCGCCTGTGCACGAGTGTCGTTTGTGCTTATATTCAATTTTCATTTTCCCACCAGGAAGCAAGCGTCCGGTTGTGACTTATTTTATGATTCAGATTACTATTAGCAATCCTGGTTCTCCTGCATAATCATTTATCCTGACCACTGGCATTCATCTGCTCCAGCACTCCCACTGCCAGGCGAACCGAGGCCACTTCCTTAACCTGGATCAGAATATTTTTCTCCATCTGCCTCATAGAGCAGCGTGAAGGGTTTTTTGCAACATAGCCCATCACGCGGGCAAAGGCCTCTGAATCGTAGTAGCTGGATTCAGGGTCTTCAATGGTATAACATTTTAAAAGCCCCTTGCGCTGCTGGAGCTTCTCAAACCCGAGCTGCTTCGCAAGCCTTCTTAAGCGAACTCCTTCAAATAATTCCTTTACCTCGTGCGGAAGTGGTCCGAACCGGTCACGCATCCTGTCCTCGAATAGCTTCAATCCCTCATCATTTTCAATATTATCCAGTTCGGTGTAAAGCACGAGCCGCTCGTTGATACTGGAAACATATTCGTCAGGAATGAGCATGTCCGCATCACTGTCAATTGAACACTCGCGGGCAAAGATTTTATCTTCCTGTATTTCCTCTTTAAAAATCTCTTTGAACTCAGTCCGCTTCAGCTCACGAATGGCTTCATTGAGAATCTTATGATAGGTATCATAGCCAATATCAGTAATGAAACCGCTTTGCTCGCCGCCCAGAATATTCCCGGCTCCGCGGATGTCCATGTCGCGCATCGCGATTTGAAAGCCGCTGCCCAACTCCGCAAATTCCTCAATGGTTTTCAGCCGCTTTTGCGCCTCTGTAGAAATGGTGGAAAGCGGCGGCGTTACCACATAGCAAAAAGCTTTCTTGTTCGACCTCCCTACCCGTCCTCTGAGCTGGTGCAGGTCACTCAACCCGAAATTCTGCGCATCGTTGATGATGATGGTATTCGCATTGGTGATGTCCAGGCCGCTCTCCACAATGTTCGTACACACGAGCACATCATACCTGCGCTCGATGAAATCAATCATCTTCTCTTCCAGAACATGACCTTCCAGTTGTCCGTGCGCCACAGCAATGTCCACATCAGGACACAGCTTTTTTATCATCCCTGCAATTTCCTCAATGTCCTTAACCCGGTTGTGAATAAAGAAAACCTGCCCGCCCCGGTTCACCTCGAACTCGATTGCTTCCCTGATCCTGTCAGTATCAAATGCCATTACCTCTGTTTCAATCGGCTGGCGGTTCGGCGGTGCGGTATTGATGATGGAAAGGTCTCGCGCCCCCATCAGGGAGAACTGCAGCGTTCGCGGAATAGGGGTGGCCGTGAGTGTAAGGGTATCCACGCTGGCACGAAGATGCCGAAGCCTCTCCTTGGCGCTTACCCCGAACTTCTGCTCCTCATCAATGATGAGCAAGCCGAGATCCTTAAATTTTACTTTCGCTCCAATGAGGGATGAAGTGCCGATGATGATGTCAATTTTTCCTTCTTCAAGCTTTGCCAGTGTTTCCTTTTGCTGTTTGGATGATTTAAAGCGATTGATGTAATCAATGGTGCAGGGAAGATCTTTCAGCCTGTCAGTAAATGTTTGATAATGCTGCAATGCCAGGATGGTGGTTGGCACCAGCACTGCGACCTGCTTACCGTCGGCCACGGCCTTGAATGCGCTGCGAATGGCTATCTCGGTTTTGCCAAATCCAACATCACCGCAAATGAGCCGGTCCATGGGTGATTCTTTTTCCATATCACGCTTAACATCACTGGTGGATTTGATCTGGTCAGGGGTATCCTCATAAATGAAGCTTGCTTCAAGCTCTGCCTGCATGTAGGAGTCGGGAGCAAAAGCAAAACCCTTTGTTGCCTTGCGCTTTGCATATAGGGAGATAAGCTCCTTGCTGATGTCTTTGACTTTCGCTTTTACCCTTCGCTTCAATTGCTCCCATGCCTCCGTACCGAGCTTATTCATGCGCGGCACTGTTCCTTCCTTGCCGGAGTATTTGCTGATCTTATGCAGCGACTGAATATCTACATACAGCAGGTCATTATCCCGGTAAACGAGCCGTACCGCTTCGCGCTGCTGGCCATTCACATCCCCGTCAGACCCCCTCAAAACAATTTTCTCCAGGCCACTGAATACTCCTACGCCGTGGTCAATATGGGTCACGAAATCACCCGGCTTGAGCTCGCGCAGCAGCCGGATCGTCATGGATTTGCTTTTTGAAAACCCCTGGCGGAGATGGTAGCGGTGGTAGCGGTCGAAAATCTGATGATCGGTGTAGCAGGCAATTTTTCTTTCACGGTCAATGAACCCTTCCTTGATCTCGAAGGTGAACGGATGATATACCACATCCGCCTTAAGATCATCGAAGATGGCATGCAGCCGTTTGAACTGATTCCTGTTATCAGAAAACAGCAGCGTGTTGAAATTTTCCTTATGATGCTTTTTCCAGTAAGTAATGAGCAGGGGAAAATGCTTGTTGATGCCGGGCTGCGGCTCCATGTCAAACAATAGTTCTGTGGCGAAAGGAAAGAAAGATTTTTTTCCGAATTCGATTGTGGAATGATCAATGGTGAATGATGCAGGGTGAATGAAAAGCTCTTCAGGGTTCAGAGAAATATTTTCAGAGGAAGGCAATATCCGGGATGCCTCAGAAAGCTCCATTGCTTTGTTATACAGATCAGTAATGCGCTCCTTTGCAAATCTCAGATCATAAAACCACATCACACTGTGTTTATCAAGTACCTCTGAAAGCGCCACCTTTTGCTCACTTGAAAACTGTGTCTGAATATTCGGGACAATGGCAACCTGTGAAATCTTCTTTTGTGATAGTTGTGAAAGGGGATCAAATACGCGGATAGATTCCACCTCATCACCTGACAACTCAACCCGGTATGGTAATTCATTTCCAAAAGAAAAAATATCAATAATGCCACCGCGGATCGCAAACTGCCCGGGCTCGTAGACGAAATCGGATTTTTCAAATCCATAGGTCACCAGCATTTCGGTTAAAAATTCCTCATCCAGCTTTTCATTCAGCCTGATGAAAAGCGTGGATTTCTTCAGCGCCTGGTTGTTCACCACTTTTTCCATCAGTGCCTCGGGATAGGTTACGATCAATTCATTTTTCGTTACGCTGTTGGTGATGCGGTTGATTGCCTCAGTTCGCAGCTGAACGTTGCTGTTGTTGAGCTCATCAAACTGCCCCGGCTTTTTGAATGAATCTGTCAGGAACAACACCTCTTTGCCGGCCCCGCTTACGCCGTGGTGGGCAGGCTTCTCTATAAAATGCTGAAGGTCATTTTGAAAATAAGCAGCTTCCTCCTTATCATTCAGCACGAATATCATGGTGCGATTTATCCTGGGATGCAGTGCCGCTGCAATAATTGAAGGAGATGAGCCGGTTAAATTTTTTAAATGAAAGCGCAGAGGCTCCCTGGTTCCTTCCTGATCAGGTGGGTTACCTGAAGAAGGATTCAGCTTTTCAGCCATGCTCATCAACCGCGCATCTGCTGCATACAATTGCAACAGCTCATTCTTATTCACGGCGGCAAATTTATACCGTGAAACAGCGATGTGAGCAAAATATTAAACAGCAATGGAACTGAAAATTTAATCCGGTGTTTACTCCAATTCACAAAATTCACATTGATTTGTATGAAGCAATTATACATCGCAACAGCCCTTGTGCTGTTTAGCACTTATCTTTTCGCACAGACTAAATGGACTATCGATCCCGCTCATACAAGCATTAAATTTGAGGTTTCGCACATGGGTATTAATACCACGGAAGGAAAATTTACTTCTTTCAATGGTACTATGACAGCCACAAACCCTGATTTTTCTGACGCCCAGGTGGAATTCGCTGTTGATTTAAGCAGCATCAATACTGATAATCAGATGCGTGATAATCATCTGAAGTCGGATGATTTCTTCAACGCCGAAAAATATCCGCAGATGATTTTTAAAAGCACCTCGTTTAAAAAAGTCTCTGATAAAAAATATCAGCTATCAGGAAATCTTACCATCCGCGATAAAACCAGGCCGGTAACTTTTGATGTCACCTATGGCGGAATGGCTGCGGATAGCTATGGTAATACCCACGCAGGATTTAAAGCTGCTACTACAATCAACCGCCTGGATTATGACCTTAAATGGAATAAGATGATTGAAACGGGTGCAGTAGTAGGCTCTGATGTTGACATAATCATCAACGGAGAATTTCTGAAGGCCAAGTGATTCAGAGGCCTCTCAAGCATTGATTAAACCCATTTTTTCAATAGAGATTGAGAAAGGAATGGTTGCATCGCTTTTAGAAATAAAATCATAGTAAGAGCTGCGAAGAAATTTTCGCGGCTCTTTTATTTTATGCCCGGCATATAGTTTCAGGCTTTAAACTCTATTCTTCTGCCACTGTGCTTTTTTCCTTTACCACAAAATAGCAGAGCACCGCTGCCAGGATCATCAGCACCCCGCCAATCTGGACTGCAGCAACACGATCATTGTGAAGAAAATGCGACATGATCCATCCAAAGAAAAGTGAGGCAATGATTTCAGGAAGAACAATAAAAAAATTGAAAATACCCATGTACACCCCAACCTTATCAGCCGGCAAGGAACCGGCAAGCATGGCATAGGGCATTGATAATATGCTCGACCATGCAATACCAACGCCGGTCATGCACAGGAATAATACATTCTTGTCATGAACAAACCCCACTGAGATTAAACCAATGGCTCCGCAAATCAGGCAAAGTGAGTGTGTTAATTTCCTGCCGAGCAATCCTGCTAAAGATGGAATTGCAAGTGCAAAAGCAAATGCAATGATGTTATAAAAGGATAATGTCAATCCGGCAAATTCCACTCCCTCCGTATAGGTAATGCTTTTCTCATCCACTGCACCAAAAATATTTCTTGCCACGGCGGTGGAATAGTAGAACCACATCAGGAACAAGCCCGGCCAGGTAAAGAACTGAACCAGTGCCAGCTGTTTCATTCGCGGCGGCATGTTAGCTATTGAATGAAAAATTTCACGGGCTCCTCCCCCGAATCCTTTATGTGATTCCTTCACCCTGTCTTTGAACCCAAGATCAGGTGGCGGATACTCCTTTGATGTAAAAACGGTATAAAGGATGGCAAATAGAAACATTGCTCCTCCTATGTAAAATGCATATTCTACTGAATTAGGAATGCCATCATGGGCGGAGCTTGAAACACCAAACCAGTGACTCAATATCCACGGTAATGCAGATGCACAGCTGCCGCCAAGCCCGATCATTACACTCTGCATGGCAAAACCCCGGGTGCGCTGCTGTTCAGGCAATTTATCAGCTACAAAAGCGCGGAACGGCTCCATGCTGATGTTTCCCGCTGTATCCAGTATCCACAGCAGGCCTGCTGCCATCCACAATGAGCTGCTGTTAGGCATCAGGAAAAGGCACAGGGTACTCAGGATAGCGCCAACCAAAAAATAAGGTCTTCTTCTGCCAAAGACAGGGTGCCATGTGCGGTCACTCATGTAACCTATGATTGGCTGTACAATCAATCCTGTTAGCGGCGCGGCCAGAAACAGCAAGGGAATCTGATCGGGAGTGGCATGAAGATATTCATAAATGGGACCCATGTTTGCCCTTTGCAAATCCCAGCCGAATTGAATTCCAAGAAACCCGAAGCTCATGTTCCAGATCTGCCAGAAATTCAGCGGCGGCTTGTGCCTTTGTTCTGAGGTGGGCGTAAACGGAGTTCCTAACACTTCCTCCCTGATTATAATTTTATCTTTCATGGCGAGTATTTCATTTCCAAAACCGATTCCGCAGTTAATTACTGAAAGGTGATCATTGATTGAACATTATAGACCGTGTAACAGAAGCCTGGAAAATCGTGATTGAATAAAAGATTTGTAATGAATTATTTCACTTCAAGAATGTGATATTCGAAAGGACGAAGCTTCATCACTTCGGCTGAGGCAATGCCCTCACTTGAAAGCACATCTTTCAGCTTTTTATTCTGCAGCGTAACCGGAAGCTTTGCCGTAACTTCCAAATTGCTTGTATTCACCATGATCCAAAGCGGATCATTTCCCAGAATTTTACGCTGGTAGATCAGCACGTTCTCATTTTGAAAATCAAACTGATCCAGTGTTCCCTTCTTCAATACCATGTTATTATTATAAAAATTAACGATCGTTTGATACCATTGATGCAATTCAGGATTAGCGCTCCAGTCAATGCTGTACTTCTCAAACAAATTTATTTTAGTTGGGTACCCGACTTCCTGTCCGTTGTATATGAGGGGAATGCCTGGCAGTGTAATCATGGTTATAAAGGCTGCCCTGGCACCATCCCGATTAATGAATTTTACTTCCGGCACATCATCCCAGCTATCCTCATCATGGTTGGTAATGAACCGGACGGCTTTATAGTTAGCTGGGAATCTGGTTGCCTCACTTTGCAGGCAGCGCTGAACAGCTGCCGTGGTTGAATCGCCCTTCCATACATTCTTAAGCACACTGTACATGTACCATCCATATGTTATGTCAAATCCATTTTCATACATTTTAGGATCATCGCTTTCTGCAAGCATCAGGAGCGGGCGTGACTGCCGGAGCATACTGATGCACTCCTTCCAGAAGTCATTGGGAACCATGGCGGCAGCATCGCAGCGAAAACCGTCAATGTTGAAGCTGTCAATCCAGTACTTCATATCGTGTATTACTTCTTTCCTGAGATCAGCATTGTCAAAATTCAGATCGGCCACATCGCTCCAGTCTGTAACCGGAGGAATTATTTTTTTGGTAACCGAATCATGCGTGTACCAGTCAGGATGATCTTTTACCCAGGGATTGTCCCATGCGGTATGATTCGCTACTTCATCAATGATCAGGTACATTCCTTTGGCATGAACTGAATCCACAAGATTCTTAAAATCAGATTTTGTTCCGAATTCCGGATGCACCTCGGTATAATTTTGAATCGCATAGGGTGAGCCATAGGTCCCCTTATGCTTTTCTTTTCCCACCGGCTGAATGGGCATCAGCCAGATGACATTAACGCCAAGGGATTTTATTCTGTCAAGGTGGGGTATGATGGCTTTAAAAGTTCCCGCCACCGTAAAATTGCGGACAAAGATTTCATAGATCACAATATCATCAACGGCGGGAACATTGCGCGCTTCCATTTTTGTTTCTGCATTTTCTTTCGCTAAATATTTGCAGGAACAAATGATGATGGAAGAAAGAACAGCAAGCGTGATGAGGAATTTCGGCATAGGGAAATCGTTTCGTTAAATGAGTTGGGAAAGATGCAAAAAGTTTTGCAATGAAATTGCTTCAGATTACCAATGATAAAGTTGCCAAGAGAAAATCTGTGGGATTAAAAAAAAGCATGCAGATTTCCCTAAACGTCATTAATCATTTTTTCTGTGAGGACTCACTGGCTATCTGCCCATCCTTCGCTTAACACTTCATTGTACATTCTTTAATTTTCATTGACAAGAAAGGCAGCGATTGCAGATAGCTTTGCAACCTCAATTTTTCACAACCCTTCTAAAAATTGATTCTCATGAACAAGCGCACCCTACTCATTTTTCTTGCACTCATTGTTGTTGTGTTAGGAAGCAGTGCCTTCTTGATGAGAAAAAAAATCGTGAAAGCTTTGGGAGGCAATAAATCGAAAGAGGTTTATTCTGAAATTAAATACGAAAGCAAAACAATGCCGGAAATCTATCACGAAGTGGTAGATGGAACGAATCCATTTCTGGTGTATGGTCGAAACGATGAGAAAATTCCTATTGTTGAGAACCGGCTTCAGGAAGATCCCCAAAATAATGACCTGCAATTCCAATTAGCCCTTCAATACCTCTACGATGGTCAAAATCAAAAATGCATTGACATCTTTACACGACTCGAGAAAGACCCTTCATTCATGAATAATAAGCAATACCTTAATAAAAAATCAAGGGTCGGCGATAGCCGGATTGATTCACTCGAAAAGTTTACGGCAATTGCTTATATGAGGTTGGGCGAACAGATCAACTGCATTAACAACCACAATGATGAATCTTGTGTCTTCCCTATTTCCGGAGATGGGGTTCATAGGATCAAAGACCCGGTCGAAGAAGCCATCCGGCGGTATGTAGCGTTGCTTAGCCAAGATCCCGAAGACCACTTATCACAATGGTTGCTCAAT
>JBDSEA010000218.1:0-7284 GCA_039920305.1 Chitinophagales bacterium | reverse complement strand
AGTTTCATCTCTCGTCAAAACCTTGGATTGTAAATCGCCTTTCCGGGCTTTGCTGGTCTTACTAAATTCAATCTGTAATTAAGCACTATTTCATGCGATCCATCAGATGATGCGCTGAGCGGGGAGATGGTATAATCATAAGAGTACCCCACTTTCAGGTTTTCACCAATGTTGATTCCTGCCATTGCAATGATGCCATCCTGCGTGCGGTCATTGTACCCTCGGAAACCACCACCAATCCAAAAAAGATCATTGAAACTACATACCACATCGGCTTCCCCCTGTAAATTAATTCCATTGGACTTTGCATATATTGATGGACGAAATGCAACAGTTCGGCCCAGCCGGAGTAAATAACTTGCCTGAAAATAATATTGTCTTTCTAAATTCATTTCAAGATTTCCCCCGTCACTGTTGAATTTTATTGCCGCCGGAATCAGATGCGTGGCTGACAAACCCATATTCACTTTACTGCTGCTGAAGAATATTCCTGCCGCAACGTCAGGTGCTATTCCATTCACACTAACGACAGGAAGCAGCGGATCATTGTGTTCAACCAGAAAATTTTCATAATTACCATCCGGCGCCTTCAGCCTGGATCCGTCAAGGCTTGCTTGCTGAAGGCCACCGCTGACACCAAAAGAGAATTTTCCGATCCGTGATTTATAGATATATGAATATGCAAGAGCAACGGCAGTTATTCTCATTGCTCCTTCCTCTTCATTCAAAACCTGGAAGCCTGCACCTCCATGAAGCAACGAAACCGGTGTATGAACTGATAAATTCTGGATGAAAGGGTGTCCGTTAATTCCAACCCATTGCGTACGCAAATGTGCTGTCGCACTCAGTGCATTATCCATTCCGGCATAGGCAGGATTATAAACAAACTGGTTAAAAATATACTGGCTGAACTGAGGATCCTGCTGTGCCAGTGCACCTTTGCACCAGCATATTCCTGTAACCATTAATACCAGTGTGAAACGTTTCATGTTCCGTAATTCATTGCCAAGTAAGAACATTTTATACAAAGCATCAAAATAAGATAACCGGGCATTGTAAAAGGCGGTGTAAATTTCAGCTAAAATACTTTGAAATAAATCAGGTTACGATCATCACTTCCTTAACCGAGACTCAGATAATGATCAATTGCCATGCACATTGAGGGCGATCCGGGTGCCGGCGCCTGCACATCGAGCCGAAGGCCGGCATCCATTACTGCCCGCGCCGTAAGCGGGCCAAAGGCTCCGATTTTTAAATTCTTTTGCTTGAAATTTTGAACTTTTTGTGTGAGTGCCTGAACACCACCCGGAGAAAAGAAAACGATCATATCATACTTCCGCAACTCTTTCTCGGATAATTCTGCGGCTACCGTTTTAAAGATCACTGCTGCAGCATACTCATATTTTTTTTTCCTGAGATACTCTGCAACATCTGATTTATGAGTGTCAGAAATGGGAACTAAAAATTTTTCGCCCGCCCGGTGTTTTTCAATGATCTCGATCATTCCCTGTAACGTGCCATCAGAATAAAAAACCTTTCTTTTTCTGTAAAGGATATATTTCTGCAAATACAGGGCGATGGATTCTGTCATGCAGTAGTATTTCCCATCAGGTGAAATTTTAGCACGCAGGTCATCTACCAGCTTGAAATACTGATCAACCGCACTGCGGCTGGTAAAGACGACAGCTTCATAGCTGGCGGGGTTGATTTTGAGCTTACGGAAGTCACGTGCTTCAACACCCTGCAGATGTATGAATGGCTTGAAATCAATAGTCAGACGATGCTTTCGGGCAAGATCAGTATATGGATTTTTATCATTTTCCGGCTTGGGCTGGGCAATTAAAAGGGAATTGATTTTCACCTTTTCCAAAGTTCCGTTCAATGCTGGCCTGTCAGTTTTTGTTAAAATTGGCTTTACGGTTTTCTTTCGGGAAACTTTGACAGCTTCTAATTTCATTTTTATATTTTTCTACAGTGCAAACCTGACGGAATCGAGGTTCAACAACAGGCGAATGATGATAAATACCGGTGCAATTTCCAGGGCGCAAATGTACAGCAAAAAATGAATGATATGACTACCGAAATAAGAAATTCCGATGCTGAATCCTTTGATGTAGCGTACCACAAGCATAACTGCGGCAACAGTAAACGACAGGTAAATCGCCAGTAAATTCACAGGAGGAGGACTGAAAGCAATCAAAAGCAGCAGAGGGAAAAGATAAATACCCGTTATTCGGTTGAGCTGAATTTCATAGTAATTAAACAGCTTCAGCTCTTTTGTAAACGGAAGAATAAATTCTGCAGTTTTCAACAAAAAGTATCGAAGTAGCAATGCCACACACACAAACACAATGCAAAAGAGCATTAGCAGCCAGGCTGGCTGTATCAATACAGCTTTGAAATGCTCAACCAGCAGAAAAACATAAAATGAAATTACAAGTGAGGAAAAGATATTAAGCAATACTGTTCCGAGCGGAACGCCTACACCCAGCTCACGGATCATTTGCTGATTTAATCCCCAGTTCCTGAAGGTCTGCTTTAATTCTTCAAAATCTTTTGCATAAGAAAACCGGATGAGGGCAAGGAAGGCAAGCAGGAAAAGTGACCACCAGAACTTCAGGTCATCATATTCATTCTTCACCGGCAACTGCACCGGATTCTCCGCAGGCAAGCCATTAAACCGCATAATGAAATATGAAGGAAACTGATCGCTCCAGCGTTGATAATATCGCTCACTGCGCTCTATAGAAAACTTTTGCAGCGAACTATCCGAATAACTTACACCGGGATTTGTGCGGGTTGTGCGCATGGAATCTTCAAAAGCTTTTTCCAGCGAATCAAATAGCGTAAGCCCTGAATCAGCCTGAGCAAAAGTTTTTCCTGCCGCAGCTAAGCTCAATATGAAAAGCAGGATAAATTTCAGAGTGGTAAATTTTCTCAAAAGTAATTGACGTATCCAAAGTGTATCTTGGCATTTCGAAATTCAAGTGGATTATTCTGCTGCCTTCCGAGAGCATAGCTGACACCGAAAATTCCGGCTCTTGTTTCAAAATTAATACCGGCCCCGAATCCGAATGGTGTGTCATATGTTGCAATGGATGCTGAAGTATTTTCCACATATGCACCATCAGCAAATAAATAGAAAAATGAATTCTGACCAAGTAAATAATGATATTCTGCTGTACCGATATGATACTGCGATGCAAAAATGGACTGCTCATTAAATCCCCTTAATAAATGAAACCCGCCAATGCGAAACAATTCATTTTGAAAAACTTTGTTGCTGATTATTGCTGCACCACGGTATGACAACTGAAAAGCGCTCCGTGTTGAAAGCTGAAAAAATCTGTCAATTTCCCCCCTGAAAATATACTGCGTTTCCTTTACAGCAACTGAATCATAAAGCGAGGAGAAATCAAATGCCGAATCATTCGGATCATGTAATTGAACGATACCCGCATTCTGCCTCACTTTGCGGTTACCCGCTTCACCGCTTAATAAAAAATTCCAGCCCCGACGCGGATTAAAGCGATAATCCAGCTTTTCATACTTATATTCTACTCCATAAAATTTTGTCCTGAGGTCAAGGTATGAAGGCAATTGTTTGGATTGAATGATCTGCAAGCTGTCAAATGATAGAACTGAGGTTGCGGCGTTCTGAAAAAATAATTTTAAATAATTCACCCCGGTAAAAAAATATTTTACGCCTATCTGCTCTTTAACATCAATATAAAGGGAATCATTTTTATAGAGTGTAAAGTTTGCATCAATGCCAAAAGGGAGATTGAAGATGTAAGGATAATCAGCCCGCAGCTCTGCAAGGGTGGTTCTGCTTTGTAACTGGGAGAAATTGATAAATACACTTTCACCCCTCCCGAAAGGGTTGACCAGATTCAGCTGACCGTCACCATTGATCAAAAGCTTCCCGGTTGAGTTGCTGTTGGGCAATACACCAAGAACAAAATCAAAGCGACTGGCACTCTTTTTTTTCAGAAACAGGGTGATCACTGCATGATCACCGATAAACGTGACCTGGGGGGGGCGTGCCTCGGAGCAAAACGGAAGCTCGCGAATCTTGGTGCTGATCTTTTTGATTAAATCCTCCCTGTAAACTGACGGAAAACGAAATCCCAGGTAATTGGCAAGATATGCATTTGCAATTTTAATATCACCCTTTATGCTGATGCTGTCCAGGGTAATAAGCCTGTTTTTCTGAAGAAATATTTTAGCCGCTAATTGCTGATTACTTCCATTGATGCTATCAAGTTTTACTACAGCAAACGGATAGCCATTGTTCTCACAATAACCGAGAATCGCTTCCCTCAGCTTATTTATTTGATCAGGAAGAAAGGGCTTGTGATCATATAATCTTTCTTTAAAACCGATACGATTCAATATTACATCATCTATATTGCCATTGCTGAGGGATGCCCACTCCCATCTTTTTCCTATCAGCAATGCTGCTTTCCACTGCAACGAATCATGCTCAAAATTTTGAAATGTTGCCTCTAAAAAACCCTGCGCGTAGAGCCTGCTGATAAGATTCTTCATTTCAGCATGAAGGGTTACGGTATCAGTGAATGCACGGTGATAAGAATAATCACGGGTTAGGAAGGCGGTATCTTTGTCAGCAGGAATTATTTGAAGGGTATAATTTCTTTGTGCGAAAACCTGGGCAGGCACCAGCATCATGAAAGCCAAAAAATATTTTCGCATTCAGGCAAAAGTATTAACCTTCATTCTTGATTCTTAATTTTCATTTTCGATTTTGCTACCCGAAATGGCAGGCATTTACATACACATTCCTTATTGCAGGCAAGCCTGTTCCTATTGTGATTTTCATTTTTCTGTGACGCAGGAAACGAAGGATTCTTTCATTAATTCTCTCATCAGCGAAATTTCCATTCAAAAAAATTACCTTGAAGGTGAAGAAATTAAGACTCTTTACTTCGGCGGCGGCACCCCTTCATTACTTAGTGAAGCGGACCTCGAAAAAATTTTTAATGCCCTCTTCAATCATTTTTCAATCAGTAGTAATGCGGAGATAACGCTGGAAGCGAATCCCGATGACCTGACTGATGAAAAAATTTCCGGGTTAAAACATTCACCTGTCAACCGACTCAGCATTGGCGTTCAATCCTTCTTCGATAAAGATTTGCAATGGATGAACCGAGCTCACAATGCTGCTCAGGCATATGCGTGCATCATCAGCGCGCAGGATGCAGGTTTTGAAAACATTTCGGCGGACTTAATTTACGGGCTTCCTGATTCAGGGAATCATGAATGGGAAGAGAATCTTAACAAGGCATTGAGCTTTAATGTGCAGCATCTGTCATGCTATTCGCTCACGGTTGAGCCGAGAACCGCACTGGCACATTTAATTTCCACCGGAAAAAATAAGCCGCTGAATGAGGAACAAAGCGCACAGCAATTTGTAATGCTGATGAAAAGAATGAAAGCGGAGAACTGGCTTCACTATGAGATTTCCAGCTTTGCTCTTGAAAATAAATTCATTTCAAAACACAACACTTCATACTGGTTTGGTGAAAAATATCTTGGACTGGGTCCATCGGCCCATTCATTTAACGGGAACTCAAGGCAGTGGAATGTGGCAAACAATCAGAGGTACACCGGGTCATTAAGTAAAGGAATTCTTCCATTCGAAAAAGAAAATCTAACCCCGGTTCAAAGAATCAACGAGCGAATCATTACGGAGCTGCGAACCATGTGGGGATTAACGATTTCGGATTTCGGATTACCGGTATTTAATCTTCTCAGAACCCGCAGCAAGGAACTGGCTTCTGACAATTTGGTTAAGGCAGATGAAAATTCTATAATACTGACCGATCAGGGGAAAATGATTGCAGATAAAATTATTCTGGAGTTGATGCTGGATGAGGAAGCAACGATTGATAATTCCCGGAACAAGAAATCTGTTGTATGACCATTCTACTTAACTCCTGCCTGTTTCATTAAATGGAACACGCTTTCTCCAAAATCAAAACAAACCATTGACAGAGATGAAGAAATTCATCTCATTTCATTCCGCCTTCGTCCACCATCCATATTTTATTCGAACGATAGCAAAGTTTATAAACCTGTAACCCCATCGGACTTCTTGCCTTACCGCTCGCAATTCCGATGCAGCAATTTTTTTTCACGCCATTCAATAAAATCCACTTCATCATTACCATCTCTCCGGTAAAAAAATTTCCGCCCAAGATGTCAGGGGTAGGTTGCTGCAAGGTGAGACGACTACCTGTTTTCAATAGGCACCAGGTTGTTCAATCCCTTTGCAAGGATTTTCGTTTCCGGTAATGCCTTCTGCAGCTCCCTGTAAGTCTGTGGTGTAATTTTATTGAAGCTGATATCCAGTGTTTGCAGCCAGGTCATTTTTCGTATTTCGCTGGCAGCTGAGGCAATATCAAGCACCCTGTTGTATGCAATATTCAACGTCTTTAATTTTTTTAAAGCTGAAAAATCCGGTGGAATAGTCCTGAGCTCATTCGCCTTAAGGTTCAACAGCTCAAGATTATGAAGAGAGGAAAAATCATCCGGTAAATCTGAAATGAGGTTATCACGAAGATCAAGCACACGCAGTTTTTTAAGTTTTGAAAATGCAACCGGTAACCCGGGTATTACCTGGTCCTGCAAACTCAGAACTTCAAGGTTCTTCAGATTGCCTAAAGATGCCGGAAGCACCGGAATTTTATAAAGATGACTGGTAAAGAAGTCTCCATCAAGATGCAGGACTTTCAGATTTGTGAATTCACCAATCCAATCAGGAATCCTGCTGATTTTATTATGATCGAGAATCAGCACTTCGAGACTGGTTGCCCCGCGAAGAGATTCAGAAATGGAGAGCAGGTTGCAGAACGTCATGTTCAGCTCCCGCAAATTCGGCATCATGGCAACAGCATCAGGTATTTTTCCTAAAGAATCTCGGCTGAGATTCAATATTTCAAGATTCACAAGCTGGCTGAAATCTCTCGGCAACTCATGAAGGTGATTTGCACGCTGGCCAACCGCATCAGTACCCAGGTTAAGTTCTTTGAGCGCGGTGAGCAATGAAAATGATTTTGGCAGCTCCGTTAACAAATTGCCGCTCAGATTCAGGTGCTCCAGTGATTTCAAATTTCCGATCAAGGCAGGAAGATTTTTCAATTCATTGGATGAGATATCCAGGCTTTTCAGTGTTGTAATTTGCAACAGCTCATCAATCACTTTTTCATAATTCAGCTGGGGATTATTTCTCAGAATCAGTGATTCCAAAGCGGTCATTTT
>JBDSEA010000217.1:0-6122 GCA_039920305.1 Chitinophagales bacterium | reverse complement strand
TATTATTCTTACACCTCTTACAGCTATAGCCCTCTGACCATTTCAAGGACGCCAAATAATCCAGGCAATCCACTTCTGTTTTAAAGTTCTGGTTGAAAGTAATTGAGTTCACACCACTAAATTTACTTCGTTCTACCATTTGGCAAAACTAATCTATTGCGACTTAAACGCCTATACCTGATGATTAATTTAAAGTCCCTGCTTTTAAACGGGATGAAAAACTGTGAAGGCGTTTGTGATCCGTCAGAGCCTCAGGAAAACTGCCCCGTGCTTTCGGCTGTGATGATGACACAATAGCCAGGCAACCCACCGTTTGTTAAGGTGCTATCCCGCTTGAACCGTTTGTATGACCATCCGGTATGGTAATGCTGCATTCAAAGGATAAGGTGGAAACTACTAAACTCGTTATGCAGCGCTGATTCTGGTTTACCTGTAGTAAATCTAAAGTCATGAAAATTTCTGATTAATAAACTCCATCAGTCTTTCATCACTCATTTTATTCGAGGTGCTTTCCTGAACCACCGTATTCTTAAACTGCGGGGTTTCAGCCATGTATTTTTTGAACTGCTCCTGAACCGTACCGGTACCTGTTACATGTACCTCTTCAGCATTTTGCATGTATGATGAGATCTGCTTGAAAAACTTATGCATTAATGCCTGCTCTAAGTTATTGGCTGCGTTTTCATTGGAGTTGCTGCCGGGACCTTGATTTTTAACATGGCCCAACAACACAAAAGCCTGTACATCATCACCTGTTCTGCCGACTATTGAAGCATGATGTGTATCCATCCACACACCGAACTGTTTTTTATTTTTTACTGTCATAATTTTTCCTGCAAAATAACTCAAAAAACCTTCGGTATTAAAAGAGGAAAAATTCCCTGCCTCACTCGTTCATTACTTTTTGACCAATGCGATAACTGAGAGAAGAAAAGATACCATTGCCGCATAAGTCCTTACGTGATGAAACACATTCCATCGTGCTTCAAATTTTTGCCGCATCGCCTGAGCCATTTCTGCCGGAGCGGCAGATATATCAAAATCTTCTAAGAGATTGTTCAGGGGCACATTTCCAAGGATGGTAATACCAAAAACCCCGATAGTATACACGATCGCCGCTGAAAGCAATACATAGAATGTGAACGGAGGTGCTTGATGAAAATTTAGCCAGCTTGCTATGGGCAGCATGAATAAACTGCCAATAAAACTGATTAAGAAACAGGGATTGACAATGGCTCTATTAATAGATTGGAATGCTTTCAGATACTCCTTATCCGGTAAATGACCCAGCCCGCGGATGACTGAACAATCGTAGCCATATAATAACCCGGCAATTAAACCTGTTAAAACTACTGTGACTACTTGAATTAAATGGTAAGTTGTCATTGCATTAAAATTATTGATTTCAGCATGGTTAAATAATTAAGAAAATTAAGCTTCCGGGCACCCGCGACTGATGGTACTGCATCCCCGTAACCCGGACGAAAGTACCATCGTTAACAGATTTATATCAAACCCTGATCTGAAAAAAGGTCAGGGTTTTTTTGTGATATTTTTAAATGAACTGACTCACAAGCAGACCTTATTATTGATAAAGCAGCACCTTTAACTGATTCAGTTTATTTCGGTTCACGGAATCTTCCATGGTGGCAAGAATATTTCGCCTTTCACGCGTGGTCAGGTGTAAGCTCATGGACGCGATCTCATCCTTCTTCTCAGGTTTATACTCAAACGAAAATAAATTCAGATCTATTTTAAGCCAGCTCTTTGCCATGCTGAATTCTTCATCCCCTGTATAATCGTGGTAATCGCTCCAGTTGTAATACAGGCTGTTAAGCGGATCAAGAAATTTATGAATCATAGATGGATGCGGCTCCACAAACGGCTCATAATTCTTCTCATAATCACCGCGAGCCTGGATGACGATCACGCGTGAGCAATTTTTATTAATCCAGTCTCTGAATGTATATAGAAAACGAATGGCCGGTTCTGCGCCATAATTATCGCGCATACCTGCATCCATGCACTGTGCAGACGGATTGGTTGGCAAATAAACATTTGGCATGATGTAAGGAAATGTTGCATTCATCCTGATTGCGCTTGTATACAGAAGATTTGCCCCGCCTTGCTTTTGAAAAAATAAATTTGCATCTATCCCATCAACTTTCAAAGGATTGTCAGAACGTGAGCGATCTGCGGGCGCTGAAAGGTAGGAAACAGGCTGCGAGGAAATCAGCAGTCTTCTTCCATCGGCAATTATTGTTGAAGAAAGCACCAGCATCGGCGATAGAGCTTGATGCTCTTCGAAAGCATATTCCTTAACTCTTTTATTCATTATATAGCCTGTATTCTGATTCAGGCGACGCTCAAACTCATAACCGCGGTCTTTTCGGTAAGATATGCTATTGCCAGGCTGTGCCGGTTCTGAAACATACAGCCGCTGCCAGGGAAATAAAAGATCATTCACCACATAGGTAAGCGAAACAGCATTGAGAATATCCTTCGAAATATTAGTAATGTATTTTTCACTCTGCAGATCAATACTGTCACCGAGTTCTTTATGGAGATAGAGTTCCCGGTAATATGCCTCACCCATCATACCACCTGAAGCGCCACTGATAAATTCAACGTGATCGAAGAAGCGGTTATCCGTAGCACTGTCAGCTATTTGCATGAGCCGGAAAGCCCACAGAGATGCCTTCAATCCGCCACCGCTTGCGTTCACAATGATGATAGGAGGCTTCTGTAATGGCTGATAATACACAGAAACTTTTTTCTTCCAGTGGTCAAGCATTTCCAGACCTGTTTTTGTATCTCTGTCAATTTGAGCGGGCGTTACAATGCTTTCAATATTTGCAAGGGTGTAACCTGTACGCAGTTTGTAATTCCATCCGTAGGCACGGCTATCATGTGATATGAAATTTATTTTTGAAGCAAGGTTAAAGAGAATAAACCCCACTATGAATGCAGTAACAGCCCATGACTTGAGCCAGAATGAGAGCGCCCCAAAGGGGGCAAGCAATATAGAAAGCATGAGCAACATGCTTGCCGCAGCAGGGATCTGGAACAATGGAACTTCCATTAAAAACCCCAGGGCAATTATGAGCAGCAGGGCAGCAAGTTCAATAAAGAGCGCATTTTTGTGATGGTGACGAAAAACCTTCATCAGCTCATGTGTGGGGTAATGGTTCACCTCGCGTACCGGTCGTGCACGAAAAGGATGCACAAGGACATAATCAACCCGCAGTTCATGTGCGAACATGGCTGTTTCTTTTCCTGCAAATAACCGTAACCGGAACAACCGCGGCCGTGTTGCCGGCTTTTTGTTCTTTCTGCGCTGGGAAAACGCACCAATGTGAATGTTGAGCGGCGGGAAGGTTGTTACTGCCAGAATCAGCATCATCCCTCCTATCAGTGCCAGCTGGTAAGAAAGAACTTCAGAGAGTGATTTCAGTTCAGCATAATATTGGAATTTAATAAGCGATATAAAATAAACAACCAGAAAGCCAAGGGGGATGAATGCATTGTTGATAGAATATCGGAGGAAGGGGCTTTCAAATGCGGCAAGAAAAGGAAAGCGAAAGCTATTGAGTATGTAGCTTGTAATATTCCAAACAAAAATAAATCCTCCAAGGCCTATACCCACGATAAAAAAGCTGATGAAACTCACTTTGCTGAAATATTCCGGGTCAAGGAAGAGATAACGCCATCCATATTTGGCGAACAAATTTCCTGTTACTATCAATACCAGGATCACCCAGGGCACCAGCATGAATAAAAATTTCCGCAGGTGCAGCAGTATCAGCTGAACAGGGAATGAATAGAAGATATTTTGCAGCAGTTTCATTCGGTCTGACCAGGCAAATTAAAAGGGTTGCAATGCAAAATAGCTGAATAGTACACTAATTAATTACTCACTTCGTTTTTAATCAATAACCATTGATGAAGACCTGCACCTCTATTCTGATCTTTAGCGGCTTTATTTTCATGGCGCCACAGTTGAAAGCCCAAATTTCTATTCAACCGGTGATAGCTATTAATTTTTCCGGTATAGCGGGTGGACCGGGATATGCCAACTTTGATCATGATTACGGCTGGGCCGGTGGAGGGAAGGCAATTATTCCAATTGGGAAAAAGTATTTTATCGATCCCGGACTCATTGCAACAACCAAAAGTTATAAATACCATTTCACTGCACCCTACACCATAAATAATCTGGAAATACCTGCTCTTATTTATGAGCATTTAATTTTCGGATATATCGAAGCGCCTGTTTCTATCGGACGAAAATTTTCTTCCGGCCTTCATACAGGCGCAGGAGTGTTTTTTGCCTGGCAGCTCACACAACGGCGCAATGAAATCATAAATTACACTCTCGATTTGAATTACATAGTAACTGATGTAACTACAGAATCATTTACCCGGGAAATAACCGGAGATAAATTTCAGGCTGGCTTATCAGCAACTTTGGGGTATGTGAAAGCCAATTTTGATTTAGTCCTTACTTCGCAGTATCATCTTACACCATTGATGGGTTTTACAACAGATGATCCGGATAAGCTGCACTTTATTAATTTATCACTCTCGCTTGCATATCAATTCACTTTAGCGAAGCGGAAGCCAACACTCTGAAGATTGGGTTGAGAAAAGCAAAGCAATTGTGCACGCTACTTCAGCAACTCATCCGATTTTTTCTTTGCCTCATCCAGCACAAGCTGTGATTTTTTATTTCCCTCATCAATTATTTCCTGTACTCTTTTATCTGTTTCTTTCTTAGCTTTTTTTGCTGCCTCCTGAGCAGCAATTTTTGCTAAAGGATTTGTAGTCTGAGCAACCAATTTATCCGCAGCCGCATAACCTTCGGCTTTCAATTTATCAGCGCTCGCTTTGGCAGCATCACGGATGGCCTGTGATTGCTTTTGCGCATCCGCCAGAATCTTATCAGCCTGCTCTCTGCCCTGTTGTTTGACCTCTTGCTTTACTTCTTCCTTCATTGTTTCAATAATCGTTTTACCCTGAGAGGAAAAATCTGTTTTAATGGTAGGGTGCGGTATGGTACCTCCAATAAGCATATTCACTTTTACCGGATCCGGCAATTGAAAATCAGTCCCGATCAAACTATTTGCCCTGGCTATTCCACTGGTGATTGTTCCAATTGCCGGTGCCGGAATTGTGGATTTTGGAATTGCAAGGTTCACTATAAAATCAATGGTTTGATCAAGCCCGCTTGAGCCGCTGATGGTTGCATTTGTTCCGGCTAACCGGGCAGTAAACGGACTCATGATTACACGGCCATCTTTAAATGTAAAAGACAGATTGAGATCGGCGAGATTGAGTTTCTTGTATTGATCCATCTTTAATGCCTCGGCGAATTTATTAAGCGGCTCAAAATTACTGAGCGTTACGCTCTGTGTGATTAGCTTCCCTTTTCCATTGAGGGAATTCAAAATTGGTTGCATGTGAGCATCCATTACTCCGTTTACTATAAGGTCAGAAGAAAAGCTTCCGCTGCTTCGTTCCGCAATCGGGGCAAATTGCTGCACGGTGGAAAAAGTTTTTACTGTTTGCTGAATGTCGAAATTGTTCAGTGAAAGATTATAGCTGAATGCAGGCTTTCCGGGCAGAATGGTCGAATAGGTACCACTCATTACTACATTGCCATTAATGATATTGAATGAAAGGCCGCTGAGATCAACCTTTTGCTCATGCACCCAAACCTTACCGGATATATTCTGGAAAATCAGCTTTTCGTAAAGTACTTTTCCGATCGAAGTGGTCATGGTAAGATCAACATCCGATGGGACCTCTATCACTGATAGCTTTGCAGTGTCTGATGGTCCGGAAGAGCTGCTCATTAACTCATTCAGATCGACAAGGGATGAATTCAGGTTGAAAGATCCCTTCAGCAATTCTTTTTTGAAATAATAGCCGAGTAAATTGTCGATGCTGCCGGTTGCCTTAAAATCACTTTTTCCCATCCGTGCATCCAGCTGATTTAGCAAAACATTTTGAGGATTGAATGTGAGCAGCAAATTATTGATTGTTGTAAGCGGGTAATCTGCGCTTCTGTAATTCATCCTGCTTACATTGATAGTTCCTGCGGCAATGAAGTTTTCATACTG
>JBDSEA010000216.1:0-6694 GCA_039920305.1 Chitinophagales bacterium | reverse complement strand
ATATTGAAAAAAATTTTCAACCCAATAAAAAACTGGATGAGGTGATTGAAAAGGAAAGAAATGACTCTTGGAAATACGGAGGAAGAACAGTTTTTGGAAAAGCAAGGCCGCCTGTTAGTACTTCTCAACTTAAATTGTTTCAGTAACAGAACATTTCAGGAGTGCCATGACATTGTGAGGAAGCAGACTGGTTTATTTCCATTCAAATTCAACATTGATGGTTTAATTTTGAATAAGCATGCTGCCAATTAAGCTAATTCGATTATTCTTCCTATTAATGCTGATTACCCAAAATTCCTCAGCACAGAATGACCTGCTTGTGAATTTCAGCGGTCAGCAAATTGAAAATTATATTCATCTCTCCTTTACGGTACACGGCGGAACCACCTGCACCGGAACTAAGGTGGAAAGGTCCACTGACAGCATCCATTACGAAACCGTTGGCATGATACCGGGCATTTGCGGCAGCAGCTTTACTGATGAAAGCTACACCTTCGATGATTCTTTACCTGTGAAGAATCAGTTCAGCTATTACCGCATAAATTTCAATCAATATGGAATTACCCATTCAATTAAAGTGCGGTTCGTGGATTATGGAAATAGCTTTGTTATAGCTCCCAATCCTTCAAGCGGTCAATCAACGGTCTTCTTCTCCAACCCCGGTAATCAGAAAATTACATTCTCTATCTTCAACTTGCAAGGGAATCTAATGCAATCCACAAGCACTTACAGCGACGCCATTACTGTAAATGGAAGATTATTTCCTTCAGGAATCTATTTCCTTCAGGCTGAGAACAACAAAACCATTTTGTTTACAGGAAAAATTATTTTTCAATAATCATTACGCCAGCTAATGTATCGGCTTAAATAAAGGTTTTGCTTTTGCTTGCGCAACATGATATAAGGATGAAGCAATCCATCGGTTATTCAGCTTACTCCATTTTCTTCCTGTGAAGGTGCAAGTATTTTCATTTCCTGATTCAGGGAATCGGTGGCTATTCCATCCACCCGCCCCCAAAAATTCAATACACTTTGCTTTGCCTGAAAAATATGCGCTTCGCGCTCAGCAAATTTTTTAAGGGCATCCTCCCTCTCCTTATGCAATGATTTATCCATTTTTCTAAAAGCGTCCAGCATTCCCCTCACATGGTTTTGAAATTCATTGCTTCGCAAATAGTTATAAAGCATTTCCATTTTTGTTCCTTTATCCATCTGCGATGAAAGCGCTGAATACTGTTTTATTAAACCATCTCTTAAAAGCATGGTAACAATTTTAACATCCTCAAAGCAGCATATCCAGACACCATCCCTGAAGTGAGGCTCTTCACAGTCTTTGGGCATAGCCCTGCTCACGACCAAACAAATATCAGCCTTGATTGACCGGCCATCATCCTTCAGCTTTGAAACCCATTTCTCATCAAATCTCTGGGTTTGCTTTCTTTCATATAAAATGATTCCGCTCACCTGACCGGTGTTGTTTTTAACAGTCTGAAAAACATCAGCACCTCTTGAGCCTGAGGGGAAATCATTTATTTCATCAGATGGAAAGATGGATTTTAGCAAATCAGCCAGTTCTATCTCCTTCACTTCTCCTGCAAGCTTGTTTGATCCAGAGGCTAACCTGGTTTGTGCTTCTTCCAGCCGGTTGTTTAAATCATCAATTAGCTTATCCCTTTTTTGCAGCTCAGTTTTACTTTTTTCTGTTTCGGCAGATTTTATCTTTTCCTTTTCCTGAGCTAAAAGCTTGCTAAACTTTTGTTCAGCATCTGCTTCAATCTTGTCTTTTAATTCTGCTTTTTCTCTCTGTTCTCTTGCGAGCTCACCCCTAATTCTATTAAGGTCTTTCACCTGTTCTGATTTATTTCTTAATTCATCCTCAAGAGATTTGACCTGCCCTGATTTTTCATCATTGACCTGCTGGCGAATGGATTTTTCAAGTTTGGTTTTCTCAGAATACATTTTTGTTTTTACTTCAGTATCAACCTGTGATTGAAGGTTTTCCCTTTGTTGTTCAATGAGGGTTTTTTCATTGTTTAATTCCTTTAACTTTTTTTGATAATCCGTTTCCTTTTGAGCAATCTTTGCTTCGTAACTTCTCTTCAATTCATCTTCCACCTGGTGGTACAGAATTTCATTCACGTCAATTTCAACGCCGCACTCCGGGCATTTGATTGTTTTTACTTCATTCTCCATAACTGGTAAATTAAATTTTTTTATTTCGAATTAGCCTCTGATGCCGTTGAATAAAAGGATCATGGTTTCCCAGGCTTTCCTTAACGGGCAATCATTAATTTTTCTGTGGCTAATCTGCCATTTTCGGAAACCACAGTAACCACATACATGCCATCCGGTAAACTGTTCACCATCGCCATGCAGGGTGAAATCTCGCATTCGGACTCGCTAAAAAAAACTTGTTTTCCAAAAATATCGGAAATGTAAATAGCTCCTGAACGGCCCATACTACTAACCCAGACCATTCCGGAGGCCGGGTTGGGGAAGAGCCTGAAATCCTGCTGAGTTTGAATTAATTCCAAACCTGTATTGATGGAAAGTGAAATTTTCCGGATTACATGATTGCCATTATCACATACATACACATGATTACCGGAGGTACCGGTCACGATGCCGCGCGGGGTTCTGAACGATGAAGCGGTATCAATGCCATTTTCAAATCCGGAACTCCCATTTCCTGCAACCGTACTTACATTGTTATTCTGCAACATCCGAATTCGATTATTATAACTGTCGGCTATAAATATTTTACCCTCTTTGTTATCAAAGAAAACTTCTGTTGGTGTGTTGAGCAGCGCCATGCTGGTATCACCATCAAGAAAACCGCCATTAGCAGCGCCAATTGCTCCGCTGCCGGCAATGGTTGTTACGATTCCGCCATTTGTGATTTTTCTGATCCGGTGATTGTAAGCGTCTGCGAGATAGAGGTTGCCTGCAGAATCAATGCTCATGCCACACGGCACATTGAAACGTGCAGCGGTATCATTTCCGTCAGCAAAATCCCCCGGGCTTTGCACCCCGATGGTATCGCTGTTACCTGCAAGGGTTGAAACATTTCCGCCGGCATCAATCCTGCGAATGCGATGATTCCAGCTATCGGCAATAAAAAGGTTTCCCTGAGCATCAATGCAAATCCCCCTGGGATAATTGAACTCTGCTGTGCCGGGACTTCCATCAACATAACCTGCGATTCCGTTTCCGGCGATGGTGCTGACCATGCCATCAATTGATATTTTCCTGATGTACTGGTTTTGAAAATCAGATACATAAATATTTCCTGCCGCATCGGCACACAGATCTGATGGTGCATTGAACTGCGCGCTGGAATCAGGGCCATCAGCATATCCTGCAATACCGGTTCCTGCCAGCGTGGATACAATTCCATCGGATGAAATTTTCCGGATGCGGTGATTGGTATTGTCAGCGATATAGAGATTATTCAGATGATCAATGCACATTCCGAACGGGCCTTTGAATTTACAAGCAGCCGTATCTCCATCAGCATAGCCATTGGTGCCGTCGCCGGCATAGGTGGTTACATAGTTCTGAGCGTGGGATGAAGCAAAGATCATGAACAGAAGGAAAACAGCAGTAATGAATTTCATGGGCAGGATTTTATGCGAAGCTAATATCGAATACAAATTTGCATCAAGCGATTTCAATGCAGGAAGTAATATTCAATTGCATAATTTTGACTATTGGATTTCTCCGTAATCCTTCACATTCCGGGTGAAAACTATTCGAGGTACCGGGGCTTATTGCTATGAAGTATTGATCAGCAATTTCCTAATCCTTTGATTTATCTTTCTGTAGTTGGTCTTCCATTCGCCATAGCCAGGCAAAGACCACAACGGCGTTCGCACTACCAACGGCGGCAGCAGCAACGGCTTGCACACTACCAACGGCGGCGGAACAAAATGCTTTGAAAGAAAATGATGAGAGAATAATGTTTTTCTCTCTCTTTTTCAATTTTTAATAACTGCCAGCACTCTGCGTCCCAGAAGGTTGCTGAAACGATTTTGATATTCCTGTTTCATTTACCATTTTAAAGCAACCCCAACTTTTTCATAAATGCTGCATACCTGGGATCGCTTACTATATTCTTAAAAAAGGGGTTGCCTTTTATTTCAGCTAAACCGCTATCGCGGTTGGAATAAGCCCGCTCCAGCCAGTAAAAAGCCTGATCATTGTCTCCTCTCCATGCAAAGTTTTCCGCTATCTGGTAAGCCCAATCATCCTGGTATTTTGTGATGAATTCCCGGAGTGCAGCATCCGCTTCTGCTTTGCGCCTTAATGTATAATACACCATGGGGAGAGCGGTCGCTTTCCATCCCGGTTCCGTTTCCTTTTGTAATTCAGCATACGCGCTGTCGCTTTTTCCCTGGTGCAGATAGATGCCGCATATCATAGCGTAGCAACCTCCATATTGCGGATTCATTTCCAGTACTTTCCTGAATTGCTGTTTGGCCTCAACTAAGCGATTCGCATTCAATAATGTAATGGCAAAACTATTATACGTGCTTGCACTTAAAGGATCGAGTTCAATGGCCTTGCGATATAAAGGAATTGCCTTATCAAAACTGCCCAGCGTGCGTGCGAGACTGGCTTTCCTGTGAATAATGGCTGCATCCTGCGGGTTAAGATCAAAGGCTTTCTGATAATCTGCATCCGCTCCAACCCAGTCCCAATCATAAATCTGCTTAATACGACCCTGTGCCACGTATCCATCAGGCAAATCAGGATTCAGTGAGATGGCATTTTCAGCCGATTGCTTTGCCTTAATAATCCCTTCCGCTTTTCCGAGATAATCCGAGCCTGCTAACCGGGCATAGGCTTGTGACAACGCCGCCCACAACCGGGCATCATTAGAGTCAATGGCCAGCGCTTTCTTATAAAGCTCTACGGCTTTTTCCTTGCTTTCATCATTTCCCTGATCCGATAAATACCTGGCTTGCAACATCAGGTTATAAGCCTCGGGGTTACCTTGGTATGAATCAAGAGATGTGTCTTTCAATAATGTCGCCTTCAGGTGCCGAACAACGGCAATCGCAATTTCATCCTGCACCTTGAAAATATCATCTAATGTGCGATCATACGTTTCCGACCAAATGTGTGTTCCCTCTTTTGTATTATTCAGTTGCGCGGTGATCCTGATCTTATTATCTGATTTTCTTACACTGCCTTCCAGGATGTTAGTGACACCGAGCTTCTTCCCGATTGATCGAAGATCTTCATTTTTCCCTTTGAAAGAAAAAGAGGAAGTACGGGCAATCACCTTCAAGCCGGGAATTTTGGCAAGATGATTCAGCAACTCTTCACTTAATCCATCTCCGAAATATTCCTGGTCCTTGTTTGCGCTCATGTCAACAAACGGAAGTACAGCAATAGAAGCAGAAGGCATTGTTGAGCTATTGAAAAACTTGAACCAGATCCATGCCGATAGGGCAATCACTATGAGCAGGGAAGCAGGTAACAGCCACGATTTCCTGCGCGAAACTGCTGAACCCTTTCCATCGAGTATCTTACGCAATGGCACCACCATGCCTTCACTGCTGATCGCTAATATCTCAACCGGGTCGCTCACGTTCTTCAACTGGTATTTTCCCATCGACACCACTTCAATGTCTCTGTGATTCCTGATGTCGTCGTAAGTCTTACCGGAAATGAAAACACCACCTGCTATAGCAAATGATTCGATCCTTGAAGCAATGTTCACCCCGTCACCATAAACATCATCTTCCTCCACGAGCACATCTCCAACATGAATTCCAATGCGAAGAGGAACCTTGGGTTCTTCTGCCATTTGTTTTTGAATTTCGATGGCAGCATGAACCGCTTCAACGGCGCTGCTGAATGAGCACAAACCTCCGTCGCCGCTCCATTTATGGAGTCGCCCGCCATGCAAAGCCATCTGATTTTCCAGCGTCTTTTTTAATTTATCACGAAGTGCAATTGCATAAGCTTCATCACCCTGCATCAAACGAGTGTAACCCTCTATATCCGCAAAAAGAATCGCCGCAAGCTTACGCGTCTGAGACATGATCAATCAGGTTTCAATGACCAAATCTATTCAAATGATTGATGGAAAAGGATGAATTGCCAAGTGCATCAAAAACTATCAGGGCTGAAGCCTTTTCCTTCCTCGTCACACTAACCCCCGTGCTTAAGCGCGGGATTAATCAATGCATGATTTGATGGCTTTAGTCATGAATGCTTTGCTGGCTTCAACAAAATGCTTGGGAAGAAAATAATGAGAATAACTGCGAAGAATGAAATCCGATCCCAGTCCCCTTCGAACGGGACGGGAAAAATGAAACGCAGCAGCAGCTATGCAAAAAGAAATTATCCTTCGACTTCTTTCATTTCGTAGTTAGCCGGAAGAAAAGATTTCAGATCAACTCTTTGAGAAGCATCGAGAATTTCGATCCCGATGATGTGGTCACCTTCTCCAATGTCGAGGACGATGTCTTCATCCACTCGCCTGTTGATCACTTCTTGTTTCCTGGGGTCAAAGCGGATGTATTTCACTTTCTTCTTCAACGAAAATTACCTTAATTTTTTCTGCTCATAAAAATTTACCGTCGCAGCTCTTGCCAAAGTCAAACACTTTAGATTTTGCTTTTCGATCTCCTTTCGCATGTTCAGGAATTCCCGTGAGAATAACGTCTTCAATTTCTTCGGC
>JBDSEA010000215.1:0-10318 GCA_039920305.1 Chitinophagales bacterium | reverse complement strand
ATATTGAAAAAGCGAAAGAAATTATCATTTCATGCTTTGATGAAGATGAGGAAATAGTAAAGGATGAATTGCATGTGAACTTTGTTGCCGAAGATGAACTCGCCGCAAGTACCGTAAATCTGAAAGTTTATTTTTGGGTTACCACCGAAGACTTTAGGCGTGGTACCTTACAAACCCGTGGAAGGTTAATTAAAAAAGTAAAAACAAAGCTTGAAGAAAATGGCTTTAATCTTCCATCCAATATTACCGAGCTTAAATTCTACGACGCTTCAAATCCGATTTTAGTCATGTCAACTCAGGACGAATGCGTGAAGAAAAAGCAGCCGTAGAATTAAATTTTAGAAACGTAAACTTCTTAATTTTTTTGCAAACGTCCAAGGGTGGTATCCAGTGAACTTTTTAATTTGGTCAACGCATTTTTTAATGCCTCCTGAATTGTATTATCTTCGGCATTAATAAATAAACTTAGTGGTTTAAAGGGAGATACTGTTTTTAAAGAACTTTTAAGCGTTTTTGAAAACAAACTGGTTGAAGTATTCAGTCTATTTTGGTGCAGGAACTTTATATTAGCGAGAAACGATAATATTTTATAAACATATTTCCCAGGTTTTAGCAGCAAGGCTATCTTATTACCCCCCCTTGAAAAATCAGTTCCTCTTGAATTGATCAATGGAAGCAGTTAACTTTCTTATCTCTCCTTTTAATTCTTCAACATCTTTAGCACCGGCAACAGGTGCATCTTTTTCTTCAGCATCGCGACCAATAAAAAATGTAGCAAAGGTAGCGGTAACATACCCAAAGATTGTATATCCAAATATGGCTATTAAAAAAGCTAGCCCCCTTCCTTCGGGGGTTGCCGGGTTGAATTCATTACCTGCAGTTATCACGCGCATGGCTGTCCACCATAGAGCCATTCCATAACTATCAAAGCCGGGATTGGGGTTTTCCAAAGCATACATGCCGGCGGCGCCGGCAAAAGTGATTATAAGGGTAATTGAAAATACATAGCCAAAGGCTCTTCTTTTCATGGTTGCCCCCAGGCTATTCATGCTGCGGTTTAACGAAGAAACGATACGCACAAGCCTTATACCCCGTAATCCACGGAGCATCCCGACAAATCTGAAAATGCGAAAGACTCTTAAAGCAGGAATAATAAGCGAGATAGCAGTCAACCAGTTTTTCTTTAAGAAAATAATCTTCCCCGGCGCTAATATAAATTTGATAAAAAAGTCTATAATAAAAATAAACCAGATAGCAAGGCTTGTATATTCAAGCGGTTTATTCAGCCCCCATATTAATTCTATTACCAATAAAACAAGCCATACAAAGCCTAAGAAAATCATTGGTCCCTCTAAAAATTTTTCTACCGAGGCAAGCAGCTTATTTCTTTCATGCGTTAATTGTTGTTTCATGTTGTTTTATTTCTTGCAATTATATGTAGTGCGAGTTGTTAGCATTCGCAGCACACTCATATCTCATTTATTTTTATTTACAAGTTTAATTGCTGCTCCCCGCATTGCTGTGTTACTCACTCGTACCTGCATCGCTTTATTATGCAATAAATTCCATTTGTTGCTTTTTCAATATTAAATTTCAAACTGAAGATGCTATTTTATTTACTGATGAAGTGATTGCGCAGCCCGTCCTAACAGGTTCATCCGGCGGGCAACAATGATGCTATGGAAATTTTGACAAGTATTATAATTTATTCAGACGACATCTCATTAGACTCATTATTTGTTTTAAGAACTACATCGCTTAGCGGCGTGCCACCTTTTATACCAAAGTCTAAGGTTCTTATTGGGAAAGGAATGGTAATATTATTTTCATTGTACGCTTTTTTTATACGCATCACTGCTTCACTTCTAACCTGCAGGTATTCGGGCTGTTCGGGTGTGTGTAACCAAAGCCTGATATCAAAATTGATGGAACTATCGCCAAATTCTTTGTAGAAAAAAGTAACTTCATCTTCTTTGGTAAGCCCTTCTATTCCTTCTACTGCTTTTAGCGTTATGTCCTTTACCTTCTGCAAATCCTCACCATAAGAAACACCTACCGTGAGATCCATTCGTCTTTTACCAAGAAGAGAAAAATTTTCAATGGGATTTTGAAGCACTTCTTTGTTTGGGATAATAACCATCTGCCCCTGGAACGTTCGGAGTACTGTATCACGCAAGTTAATCTGGGTAATCTTTCCCATATAATTCTTTATCTGTACAATATCGCCGGTATGCAACGGTCTTCGGATAGAAAGAAAAATACCCGACATAAAGTTAGAAGCGATGTCCTGAAATGCGAATGCCAGTGCCAAACCAATAATACCAGCGCCGGCTAAAATAGAAGTAACTGCCTTATCAAGATTAAGGATACTGAGTACTACAAAAATGGTTACCCCCAATAAAAAAATGTGCACCAAGGATGAAAAGAGATTATTCAGTGTTTCATTATGAATAAACCTTTTAAAAATTTTGCACGCAATTTTTCTTAACCATTTTGCAATAAAAAAACCAAGTACTAATACCAATGTGGCTAACGCAATATTGGGTAAGAGTCCTATAAGTTCTTTTAACCACAAGGATAGCTTGTTAGCAATAATCTGGTAAGCCTTATTTATATGCATGTATATTTTTTTAAATAATCTTAATGACGATTTTAAAGATAACCAGAAAATGATTGGCTTGCGGCTACAAGTATCGTTATAAGTAAGAGAGTAAGCGAATAATTTTTATTACCGGCTGCCGAGATTATTTTTTCCATTTTTTCTAATAAGGCCTTCATTTGTACTATTTCTTATTCCTGTAATGTATTTCTTCTGAAAGTCTTTGCTGGCCGGGATTTGTAATCCCGATCCCTAATAGGTTACTCTTAAATTGAAACCAGACCTGCAACCAGTTCTACCCAATCAATCCAATCTTCCGAGAGTGTTCAATCGCCTCAGCACTGTGGGTGAAATGACAGCAAAACACGCCGGCGAGCTCCATTTCGTGTATTAAGATCTTTGCTGCTTCCTCCCGC
The DNA here is from genome assembly GCA_039920305.1 of Chitinophagales bacterium. Classification (GTDB taxonomy): domain Bacteria; phylum Bacteroidota; class Bacteroidia; order Chitinophagales; family UBA10324; genus DASRAJ01. The sequence goes on along the minus strand of JBDSEA010000215.1, from coordinate 7,303 downwards.
TGTGGCGCAATCCTTCGCAGATAAACTGCAAATATTTTTTCGGGAAAGCTTTTTATAACTGCGGCGTAGATCTCAGGATCCTGCTGTGAATCATCACCCAGCAGAATATATTTCTGATTTGGAAATGAATTAATGATGCGTGCAATACGGACATACTTACCTGAGTGCTTTCCCTGCCCCGTCTTCCAGAAATCTTTTAAGCGTCTGACCTGGTTCAAAAGAAAAATTCCTGCCGGCATTTCATTCTTACGGCAAAACTCTTTGATGTAGTCGTATAAATTCCATTCACTGCTGCTCACATAAAAGAACGGGTTGGGAATTTCTTCAGTCGCGCCTGCCCTGGATAAGAGCTTGTAATGATTCACCACATCATCAAATGGCTTCCTGCTTTGTGCATTCTTAGTAAGCAGCACAAAAAGCCGCTTGCGCAGGCTGGTAGAGTGGGATATTAAAAAGGTGTCATCAATATCGGATATAAAAGCGTATTGATATCGGTGTGGGATAAAAATCATGGCCTCTGCTGTGGCAATTTCTGTCCTGTTACCGGAAGAGAGGTAGATTGCTTTTGCTGTATGCCATCCGGGGATGGGTTGTTGTTCAGGTTTCCAATCATACTGAAAGAAACCATCGTGCTCTGTTGATGTCTCATGCGATTCTCCATTCCATTCTATCCTCACAATGGCATTTGCTGATGGAAGAATGATGAACAGGCGCAGGAGGGCGAGCATGTTCGTAAGTAGATTCGCAGAGAATTTTTTTCTCGGCAGCGGGCTAAGTCTGAAAACATGGCCATATATTTTGATTCCATGCTCATCGCCAAACCCTTCATATAATTTAATAACCGGCATCCTTGTGATGCGCAGCCACGAGAAAATTTTCTTTTTCACCTTTGCCGCTATCCGCTTCACAAAGCTTTGTTATTTAAATTTTTACCTAACCCCCAATCGAACCAGAAGGCATGAAGATATTATTTGTAATCAATCCCGGCTCAGGACGAAAAAAGGATATTGACTGGGAATCAATCATTAAATCTTTCTTTCAAACCTTTCCCCATTCAATAGAATTTTTTACTCTGGGGAAGGAGGAGCAGGCACAGGCTTTAAAAGAAATTATAAAAAAAAGCATGCCCGGGCTGGTGGTGGCAGTGGGCGGTGATGGAACGGTAACCCTGGTTGCGCAACAGCTCATGCATACTGAAATGCAGATGGGAATTATTCCTGCCGGCTCTGCCAATGGCATGGCAACGGAACTGGGTATTCCAAATGATCCGCAGCTTGCACTCGGGGTCCTTTTAACAGGGGAGGTGAAAGCTGCCGATGTGATCCTGATGAATGAAAAAGATATCTGCCTTCACCTGAGCGACATCGGGTTGAATGCCCAGCTAATCAAGTATTTTAAGTACGGTAAGCTTCGAGGTAAAATCGGGTATGCAAAAGTGGTTCTGAAGGTACTTGTGAGAAAGCGCAGGATGAAGGTCGCCCTGCAATCAGGGAATGAAGTGATACTCCGGTCCGCGGTCATGATCGCCATAGCAAATGCAAGCAAATACGGAACGGGAGCAATCATCAATCCGGATGGAAATATTGATGATGGTGTTTTTGAAGTAGTAATTGTCAGGAAGCTGGGTGTACTGGAAATACTGAAAATGTTTTTAAGGTTTCAGCGGTTTAATCCAAAAAAGATCGAGATACTTCATGCCAAGTCTGTCATTATTGAAACAAAGCGGCAGATGCATTTTCAAATTGACGGGGAATATATGGGGAAAGTGAAAACTGTGACAGCAAGGATATTGCCTGCACCATTAAAGCTTCTTGTTCCTGTTTCCGGCGAGATAATGAAAAATCCGTGAAGCAATCTCATCCAGATTGATGTCGGATACTATTTCACTTTCACCATCTTAACTACCCTGGTGGTTTTGGTCTGCTCAACCAGGTGCACAAGATAAACTCCGTCGCACAGGTTCCTTCCTACCTTCATTGAACCCATCAGGGATTTCACCGGATGCGATTCCAGTTTATTTCCAAGCACATCATATACGTCAATGCTTGCATCTGTATTCTGTAACCCCAGATCAAAAGTGACCAAAGACTGATCGCTGAACGGATTAGGATAGGCGCTTAAATAAGGCGCACCCGGAGCTATGCCTTTGACCTCATTACCCAATTCGTCATCAATTCTGAAATAATCAATACCTGCCTCTGTTACATGCCCCGGGTCCTTATCGAGCGCTTTGAATTTCATTTGCATGGTTGCATTGGGAACGATAAAATCATTCACATGGAACTCATGGTAATTCCATTCAGACTCACTGAAGTTATCCTCATTGATCTGCAACACCAGCACCGTACTGTTTCCATCCGTGATGTAAACATCAAGGGTATCATTTGGACTTCCCTGTCCACCGGTATTTGCAAACCATGCATAAAATTTTACGGTAGCATCACTATAGTTTGTCAAATCAAACACAGGTGATGTAAGTGTAGTACTTCCATTGTCAACGTCATCATCGCCAATGCCCCCGCCGCCATTTCCTGTAACGTAGCAGTGATCACCCCAGTCTCCGGCTATGTCTGTTTCAGGATTTATTGGAGTATTGAAACTATAAGTTCCTTTAGGTTCGCACCGGGTCCAGAAACCTGTAGTGGAAGTGTGACTTTCTTCCCATCCCAGATCAAGGATAAAATCATCATAGTATCCCGGGTTCAGCTTGAAAAGAAAGGGAGCAGGATTCAGGTTTATGATTACATTTAAAAGGCCTGTTTCAAAATATGACCATTTACCCGCATAGATATCATAGGTGCTTTCATAGCCGCTGAAAGTAAAATTCCCTCCTCCGTCTGTTTGTTCCGTGAACTCAAAGCCTTCCGAACTAATGAAATAAACTGTTGCATCCTGAATAGGATCATTAGTAACCGAATCAATTACCTGGCCGGTGATGGTTGCTGTTGGAAGAGAGGCAAGCTGAACATCAAGAATGGTTTGTACTCCGCTAGTGAGTGTCACGTTCTGAATTTCCTTAGTTAAATATCCTGGTTTTGAAAATCGGACCGTATAGGTTCCTGCAATACCATTCCCTGTTTTATATACCCCGGACAGATCAGAAAGGTCAGAATTTTGCGTGGTCTCAATTTCCGCAAATACATTATTCAGTAAGGCACCAGTAACACTGTCAGTAACAGTTCCCTGAAGCCAGCAGGCAGCTACATAAGTAGGAGTGAGGACTGTTAATTTTCCGTTATCGCTGGCGTTATCATACATGTAGGATGCAATGATATTTCCTGAAGGAAGATAGGGATACACGCCCCATGTACCCCCATAACCACCTCCTGACTCACCGGGATCTGTATCATAACTTGCCACTTCTATCATATTGTCAGGATGCAAAACATCAAATATTACTACGCCGTCCTTATAATATGCGGTAACAGCAAACTGGTCATTGTACAAATGAACATTGTGAATGATCGTGCCGCTGCCGGGATTGGATTGAACACGGTCAAGTTCAGTGATATTTCCAAAATCAGAAACATCGTAAGAAGTGAGGTAGGAATTATCAACTTCATCCGTTGTAAAGACATAATGGTTATCATGTGTAGGCCAGCAGTTGTGTGAAAAATTATTCGGAGTGTGCCATGAAGCCATAAAAACGGGATTATCAGGATCAGAAACATTCATTGCTTCAATCTGCCCTGCAGAGATTTCACCTGCCCATAGAGTGTCCCCTCGGACAAACCCATCGTGAATGTATTCATCATCGTATCCACCGAGAAAGGGAGGGTTGAGCGGATCAACAGTAAGATCAAAACAGGTATAACCCTGTTTATAGTTACCTCCGAACACAAACAGTCTTCCTTTCTCATCAATCCAAAGTGTGTGACCGGTAGTTTGCGAGCCCGGTCCTGCGGGGTCATAAATGAATTCATATTGCTTTATACTGTCCGGAAGGTATTGCAGGTCAATGATGAGAATACCATTGCCGGTTTCATTGGTTGCATAGGCATAATGAGTGTAAGTTTTTATTTCACGCCACAAGCCATAAGTTCCCTGTTGCAAAACATCAAAAAGATTATCCGGATTATCAGGATCGGTTACATCCACGATTGAAACACCCGGCGCAGTACCCACCAGCGCATACTCCCGCTCATCAAGCACATAGCCCCAGATGCTTGCACAAGAAGAATTATAAAGCACCTCACTGCGGAACTGAAGGTTAAAATTTTGTGCAGAAATAAATGAAAGGATAGTAATAGATATGATAACCGTTAGAAAAATTTTTTTCATTTTGAATTATTGAGTAAGATAATGTGCGAAGGTAAAAAATTAAGAGCCATCCTTTTTTGAATTGACCCGGCAGAAGATGATGCTGTCCAGAAATTTGCCGTCATAATAATAATTCTCCCTGAAGTACGCTTCCCTGATAAAATTATTTCGCTCTAAAAGCCTGATGGATGCTGCATTTTCGGGGTTTACATTCGCTGATATGGAGTGAAGGTTCATTATTTTAAAGCCATAATCAATTACTGCAAGAAGCGCCTCTCCCATGAGGCCTTTTCCATGGAAATCAGGATGAAGAACATACCCGGTCTCAGCACGGTAATGCTCCTTTTCAATATTCCAGTAGCAAATATTGCCGATCAGTTTGGGATCATTCTTCATTGTGACCGCCCACATGATGCCGTTATTACCTTCAATCAGATCATCTATCTTATTTATGAATAGCTGAGCATCGTCAAGGGACCTGGCCCGCGGCCTGTCGATGTATTTCATCACGCTTTCATCAGAGCGCAGAAAGAAGATATCATTCACATCCTTTTTCTCTATTCGCCTTAACACAAGGCGGTTGGTGCTGATAACAGGAAAGGGATTAAAGTTGAGTTCCAGCATTTACTGATTTGGTATATTATTACAGGGATTATAACAGCAGAAACATTTTCAGTTAAAGAAAGCGGAATATCTTTCAAATGCCGCATTGACTGCCGCTTGCATTGCTTTATTCATTGGGACAAAGAAAGAAGTTTCAGCAGTGGTTTTATTATTTCTTACCACACGCTGCCAGGTGCCGCCTGCCTGACCTTCAATAATAAGTGTGTATTTGAATGCCGGATTCCCGGCAATAACGGTTGTGCTGAGGCCTTCTATATTGAATATTGAGCTCCTGTCCTTGTAACTATTGCCATACTCATCATAATCGGGCAACAGGAAGGTGGCCTGCATGTCCTTTTTATTTTTTACCGCGGAAGGTAAGGGCGCATATACATAGTGGTGTTTCTCCATTTGTTCCTGTATAAAATGTGGCTTCAGCATCGCGACTCCCTCTCTTGCGTCCGACATTGTCAACCCTGACCACCACACAAAATCATGGAGGGATGCGGGGCCACGACTGTCGAAATAACGATGGGTCAGTTCCGACAGACATTCCTCCCTACCCGGAACTGGTAAGCGCGGTACACGTTCATCAAGCAGCGCATAGGTGAACTGCTTGCCCTGCCGAGGCCCGCTGCAAATAATGCCTGCAAGCTCAGCATTCATCAAAAGATGACTCATCCTGTTTTCATCCGTTCTGATTTTTGCTTTTGCAAGCGCTGATTTCTAAAAGGAACGGGTATGATGCTTTCCTCCTGCCAATGCCTTTGCAAGGATATCCTTGCTGCGATTCAGGATTTTGTTTTCCAACCCCAGCTGATGGTACCTGCCGGAGCAACGCTTAATCACACGCGGAGCAGTAAGGGCAAGCATCCACCGGATATCGGCTGGCGTCACAAAGTGCCAGGTGGGCCGCAGCATGTGGGTGCGCAATATCTTTCCCTCATTAAAAGCCTGCTCAATCATCGCCTCATCAGAGCCGGGCAGGCGTAACCCGATTGCCCATTTTGCAAGAGCATACTCCTGCGACTGCATTGCACCGAGCCAGCTTACAATTTGTTCCGGCTTTCTGAATCTGGTAAAAGCGATCTGCTGGTTGATGAGGCGATTCCGAACAATGCCGGGGATGGTTAACGGATTCTTCACGGCTTTCACAGGGTAATGCAGGGAAGAAAAAATTATTTTTCCTCTTCAACCAGTTTTTTTATTTCGATGAGAATCGGATTCCATCCTTCACCATTATTAAAAGCTTCCTGATATCTTTTTTCGCCATCTGCAACTTTGGAGTAGTCACCTTGCGTAACTGTGAAAAGAGTTTTACCATCTTCTTCTTCAGATAAGCTGTAAGTAACCGTGAGATAGTTTTCAGGCTTGTCTTCTATTGTGGAGTTGGGATCAATGGTAGTATAGACCAGGAGCTTCTCCGGCTCAATAGCTACAATATGACCTTTTACAAAAATCATTTCCTTACCCTCGTAGCTTCCCTTCCAAAGCAGAGAGCTTCCCTTTCTCCAGTCAGAAACGGTTTCACATCCAAACATGTATTTCTTGGTTTGTTCAGGATTGACTAATGCATCCCAGACTTTTGATTTCGGTGCGTTGATGATGATCGTATTCGTTACCTGTAATGGCTGATCCATGTTGTTTTTTTTGGTTCAAAACATAATTCACAAAAGTAATCGTATCATTTCGCCGGTGTTAATGAATTGAAATTTTAAAACCTATTCATATTTCAGCATTTTAACTTTAATACCTGAGATTGTGCGACATTAAGATTTAGAATCTCCGGAATACATAAATTTTGAGCTTGGATTGTTTGACCTTTGACCTTTCACCTTAATTTTTCACTTTTCAGCATGCTCAGAAATTTATTACCATTCACATTCTTCCTGCCACTAATTGCAATGTCACAAACTAACGTGACGATTCATTGCACCTTTCAATCTTCTGCAAACGATACCGTTAAGGTAATTCCTGCTCAATATTTTATTGAGGAATATGAAAAATCCTATGTGGCAGTCACCGCAAATGATCAGTGCGATTTTAGTTTCCCAGTTTCAAAACCCACGATGGCGAAACTGATTTTCAGGCAACAATCCATTCCCATTTATCTTGAGCCGGGCGATGAGGTGATCATGAATGCCGGTGTGGGTGATTCTCTTTATAAAGCAGTTACATTTTCGGGCAATACGCAGGTGCATAATGATTTCCTCGCATCATTCTATCAAAACTTTCACAGTGATTTTGATGAAGCTTCCATTAACCGCGACATTCTCAGCATGGATGCAGATGCCTTCGAGATGAAGATTTTTGATGAGCGCAGGAAACAGCTTGATTTCTACAATAAAAGCAATGATAAAAGTCTCTTCAGTGATTCATTTAAGAAGTTCATGGAAAACATGATCCGGTATCATTATTATGCACGGCTTCTTTCTTATCC
>JBDSEA010000214.1:0-6434 GCA_039920305.1 Chitinophagales bacterium | reverse complement strand
CTCATTGTCATGCGCTATGGATTGAAAGCTGCCCGTAGCAGCGGCATCAATCATTTTGCCTAAAAGGAATGGAAATGCACTGGTTGAAAATGCAGAAAGGGCGATACATACTAAAGCGAGAATAAATTTTCCGCGATAAGGTTTAAGGTACTTGAAAAGCATGAGCGCCTCCCGAAGATTCTCGCGTGTCACTTTTGCTTTTACAGGCTCTGCTTCTTTCATAGATTTGAATAAAGATTAATGCTATTAAGGAACGAAGGTATAGACGATTGAGCATCCTGCCGGATTGTAAATGAAATCTTCTGCTGCATCAAGCGTTACCTTTGCGCCAATCAACCGGGAATTTTTGAGTCTGCGTATTGCCTTTTTGCTGTTCACCTTATTACTGCTGAAAAATATTTCATCGGCACAGGATTCATTAATCGTAAAACCGGATTCACTTCCTGAAGAAAAAATTCACTCGCCCAGAATTGCAGGCCTGGCTTCTGCCATTATTCCGGGGTCGGGACAGGTTTACAATCACAAGTACTGGAAAGTCCCCATCGTATATGCAGGTTTGGCTACGGCAGGCTTTTTCGCATATTTTAATGCAAATGTTTACTATACCATCCGCAACAATTTGAATTCACGGGTATCGGGTGATTCCACACCAGAGCCCCAGTTCCTGATACTTAACAGCATTGTTTCGAAAACAACCGTGAATCTTAATGACTTTACTTTTGATGACCTTATTGTGCTTGAGGATGATTACAGGAAATATTTTACGCTTTCGATCATTGCCGGCGGTGTGGTTTACATGCTTAATATTTTCGATGCGGTTGTGGATGCACACCTTTATCACTTTGACGTAAGCGATGATCTGTCACTTGATTTTCATCCTGAGATGCTGTCTTCATTTAATGGAAAAACAGCACCCGGCCTCTCATTGATTCTTTCAATAAAATAACCTGATTGATGAAGATCGCTATTCTTGGCTATGGAAAAATGGGAAAGATGGTTGAATCTGTTATTGCACGTGACGGAATTCATGAGGTCTGTATGAAAACAAACTCTTCAATCAGGAATGATTTCCAAACCTCTTTAAAAAATGCAGATGCAGCCATTGATTTTACCTCCCCTGCTATTGTGATGCACCATCTTACCGCCTGCCTTCAGGCAGGAATTCCGTTAATAATTGGCACTACCGGCTGGCATGATGAACTGGAAAAAATAAAACTGCTCTGCAAAGAAAAAAACGGGGCTGTCATTTATGCAAGCAATTTCAGCATTGGGGTAAATATTTTCTTCGGTGTGAACCATAAGCTGGCGCAGATGATGAAGTACCGGAAAGAATATGAGCCCAGGATCACTGAAATTCATCACGTACAAAAAAAAGATGCACCAAGCGGCACAGCCATCACTCTTGCAAATGATATTCTCAAATACTCGGCTGCTAAAACCCAGCTTGTTAATAAGGAAAGCGGAAGAAGCGATGAATTAATAGTTTTGTCGCGGCGGGAGGGAACGGTGACTGGTCTGCATGAAGTAGAGTTTACCTCAGCAATAGACAGGATCACCATAACACATGAAGCATTTTCACGTGAAGGATTTGCGCGCGGCGCAATACTCGCTGCCGAATGGATTCAAAACAAAAAAGGATTTTTTGAGTTTAATGAAATCTTTACCGATATTCTGGCATCATCTGAGGCAGATTGACTGATCATTAACTATTTAATATTCACTAATTCACCATTCACTATTTCATGGCTACTAAGACCGTAAAGAAACCTGCAAAATCATCTTCAAAAAAGAATAAGGTAAAAAAATCCAAGACGCGGGAATGGGTTGATGCGCTCATTTTTGCGGTGATTGCCGCAACCATCATCAGAACCTTTGTTATTGAAGCATATACGATTCCCACCCCCTCAATGGAAAAAACCTTGCTGGTAGGGGACTTCCTGTTTGTAAGTAAGATGCACTACGGCGCCCGTATCCCGAATACGCCCCTCTCGTTTCCCTTTGCTCATAACACAATGCCGCTGATCGGAGGAAAATCGTATCTCACCTGGCTTCACATTCCTTATAAGCGGCTCCCGGGGTTTCAGAAAATAAAAAACAATGACATTGTAGTCTTCAACTGGCCCGGAGATGATGATGCACGCCCTGTTGATAAAAAAGAAAACTATATCAAGCGCTGCATAGCCATTCCGGGTGATACGCTGATGCTCCGGGATGCAGAAATATACATTAACGGTAAAAAAAATACTGACTTCCCGGGTCAGCAGCTGGATTATTTTGTTAATACTGATGGTACACCCATGAATGATAAAACGCTGCGTGATCTGGATATCGGTGATGGCAGCCCTACCAATGTTCCGGGGCAATATGCCTACTGGCTTACGCCGGAGCAGGCAGATGAATTACGAGGATTTAAAAACATCACAGCGGTTACACCCAACATTCAAAAATTAAATGACCGGACCGTGCTTGGTGAAACTCTTTTCCCGGGTGATATCCGCCATTTCCCCTTCAATATTGATAATTACGGTCCTATCGTACTGCCGGAAAAAGGAGCAAGCATTATCCTGTCAAAAGAAAATCTTGCCCTTTACCATCGCGTCATCACCCAATATGAGGGGCATACGCTGGATATAACCCCGGAGGGAAAAATTATGCTTGATGGAAAAGAAGATACCCATTATACTTTTAAAATGAATTATTACTGGATGATGGGTGACAACCGCCATAACTCACTGGACTCGCGTTATTGGGGCTTCGTGCCGGAAGATCATGTGGTGGGTAAGGCATGGTTCATATGGATGAGCTGGAGCAAGGGCGGATCTGTTACAAGTAAAATCCGCTGGAACAGGTTATTTCACAGCATTAATTAAGGGAGCATGGAAGGCAAGCTCCGGACTTAGGTTAAGAAAACAGATCGTAGAAAATAGAAATCATGAATTCAGCTACTGCTTACCCGGGAGGGATTCATTGCCACATATTTTTTCCATCCATCAATCTTCTTTGATTCCCCGCTCAATTTGCGGTGCTGAAAATGATGGCATACCGCCACGCCCAATGCATCTGTAGCATCCAGAAGCAGAAATTCATGATCAAACTGAAGCAATTGCGAAAGCATGGCAGCAACCTGTTCCTTTGATGAATTTCCGTTACCGGTAATTGACTGCTTTATTTTCCGGGGTGAATACTCAAAAACAGGAATGGATTCAGCCAGTGCAACCGTGATGGCAACACCCTGCGCCCTGCCAAGCTTAAGCATTGACTGGACATTCTTACCAAAAAATGGCGCTTCAATCGCCATTTCATGCGGCCTGAATTTTTGAATCACCATTTTTACACCATCAAAAATTTCTTTAAGCTTATCATGATGGGTTCCCCCTTTTCTCATCCTCAGCACATCTGCCTCCTGCAGCAACATCCTGTTTACACCTACCTCAATAACAGAAAAACCAAGAATGTTGGTGCCCGGGTCAATGCCAAGAATAATTTTCTTCAAGCAATAAATTTTAGAATTAAAATCAAAAGTAAATATGATCGTTGCTCCAATGGTCAAATGTTGTGAACAGGAAAAAAATCAGGTGACTTTAAATCATTAAGCATGCTTATGATGATGTGAACCGGATAGCCGGGTTAGGGTTGCCAACTGTGGTATGGTTTTTTACTTAAGCAAAAGACGAATAGCACTGAATGAAAAAAATTGCAAGTATATTTTTCTGTGTTTGCCTGGGTCTGTTTGATTCAAAAGCACAGGCTCCGGAGCAATGCACCACCTCCAATACCGCATTTGCCATTGGTGAAAAGATCTCCTATAAAATAATATACAACTGGAATTCTTTGTGGCTTAACGGAGGTGAGGCGAGCTTTACTGTCAGGGATGGATTGCTTGGTGCAGCCAAAGTATATCATGTGGTAGGTGAAGGGTTCTCCTATAAATCTTATGACTGGTTTTTCAAAGTGCATGATACGTACGAAAGTTATATTGACCCGCTCACCATGCTGCCTCTGAAATTCGTCCGGAATGTGAGTGAGGGCGGATACAACATCTATAACAATGTTGTTTTTAACCATGATGAGCACAAAGCAATTTCAACTCATGGGGAGTTTAAAATCCCTAACTGCATCCAGGATGTGCTTTCCGGTATTTATTACGCCCGCAACATAGACTTCAATACCTTTCAAGCAAATGACACCATCCCGGTAAACTTATTCCTTGATGACTCAGTGTATAATATTCATATACGCTACCTCGGCAAGGAGATCATCACTACTAAAAAAGGGACTTTCAATTGCATCAAGTTCAAGCCGCTGCTTGTAACAGGGACTATCTTTAAGGGTGGTGAAAAAATGACGGTATGGGTTACCGATGATGCAAACAAAATTCCCGTGCTGGTTGAATCCCCCATCCTCATCGGTTTTATTCGCGCCGAGCTTTACAAGTATGAGGGATTGCGTAACCCGATGACGGCAAAAGTGGATTCGAGGTAGCGGACATGTTTTCATAGAATACACCTCTATAGCGCTGGTTCTATCACCTTGCAGAAAGCCATTAACTTATATTTCGGTGGGTGAGGACAGCGCCTGATAGAAGAATGGTGAAGCACGGTTTGATAGTATTGACCCTGACCGTTACAGTGTGACGATGACTGTTGCAACATTAAAACCTGTGAATGCAGATAAGGATGTTGATACGGGTGTGAATGCGAATTGACTGTGACTTTGGAAGCTGTCTAAGAGATTCGAAAATGTAAGATGAAAAAGCGCAGATGTTCTGCCTTTTTTTGTTTGCTTTGTGGTAACACTTTACGCACGCGAACGCTTCGCAAAAAAATTGCTTCACGGAATTCGCGCGCGAGTTGGAGCCTCATCGTCATCAAGCAAATGTATTTGGGAAATATTACCATCAAGGTATTAATCAAACTCGAACTAAATTAGTGATTATTCCAAAATAATTTATTCTTGTAAAGTAATGATGCGTTATACTTGGTTTTTGTATTTCCTTTTTTGCTCTTCGCACGCAATGTGCCAGTCAGGTACATGGACCTGGATGTATGGAGATTCTCTGCCAGGCAACTCGGATAAGGATCTGCATTCCTTTTATGATAAGGGACATTTTTCTGATTCTATCATTGTCCCGAAGTTGTATGGATCATGCAGTTGGAGTTCCGGAAAAGATCTTTATCTGTTTGGCGGAGAATATTTAGATGAATCCTTTGGTTATCCCCTCGCTGTGAATGCTATGTGGAAGTACAATATTGATACTAACAAATGGGCGTGGATTGGTGGTACTGGTCTTTTCGATTACGATGACAACATTTATGGAACTCAAGGCATTCCTGATTCAAATAACTTTCCAGGTCTTCGCGTAAATTCAGCCTACTGGACTGATCTTGACGGAAACTTCTGGCTTTTTGGAGGGTTGGGCTGGGGAGGGCAGGAAAATGATCTGTGGAAGTATGATGTCTCTACCGGGTGGTGGACATGGATGAAAGGTCCAAACGTGGCTCAGCAACCAGGGCATTATGGAGTGAAAGGAGTTCCTGATTCCGCGAATGAACCACGATACAGAGATAACAGTGAATGCTGGACTGACCCATTTGGAAATCTTTGGCTCTTTGGAGGGTACCGGCAAACCTTTGCTGATCTTTACTTAAATGACCTGTGGAAATATAACATCGCAACAAATGAATGGACATGGATGACAGGAGATACCATCTCATATCCTCCGGGTGTTTATGGCACTTTAGGAATCTTTGATTCAGTTAATACTCCGGGAGGCCGTATGTGCAGCAGGATGCACTGGACTGATACTTTAGGCAATCTCTATTTATTCGGTGGTTATGGAGTATCACCAATTTTTGGATTTTACCAGGATTTTTGGAAGTACAATATTTCGCTCAATCAATGGGCATGGATGGGCGGAGAACAAACCACGATGGACCCAGGCAGCTATAACAGTTATTGTTTAAATAACAGTTACCCGTCAAGCAGAGTAGAGGCTACAGGCTGGATTGACAAACAGGGAAATTGCTGGATGATTGGAGGTCGTACCATCTTTTCAAATCCTGCTTTTGCAGGCAGTACAAACGACTTGTGGAAATATGATCCCTATCACAATGAATGGTATTGGATTGACGGCAACAATTATTGGAACAGTGAAGGTGTTTATGGTACAAAAGGAATCCCTGATGTTTCTAATGAAATTCGAAGCAGAATGGGCCCCGTTTCCTGGGTAGATTCAATGAACAACTTTTGAGCAGAATGGTTTTCTCACAATCACCAATGCTTTTGGAGCCACCGTAAAGCAATTGCAGCTCGATGCGCATTCGGGCTCAAACACCCTTGATGTAAGTGATCTTGCAACAGGCATTTACTTCGTTCAGCTCAAAACAGGCAAAAAGATTTATACCTCAAAAATTATCAAGCTGAATAATGGTTAA
>JBDSEA010000213.1:0-3164 GCA_039920305.1 Chitinophagales bacterium | reverse complement strand
TATTTTCCATTTTCCAGCAGCACTACAGAGCATTCACCATCACTTCTTCCTTCACCCACGATTGTACAGGTGATACTATCATCTTTCAAAGCATTCAGGGCTTGATCCACCCGTTTATTATATTTTTCAGGCCAAATTTTTCCGGTGCATGCCCCATCACATTTCCCTTCTGCATGGTCAAAGCAGGCCCCGGCTGCACGCTGAATGCTGCAGAGTTTTGGGCATAATTGAAATTCCGAAATCTTTTCAGACAAAAAAATTCTGGCATCCTGCAGTAAGGCAAAGGAAACCAGTGGCTGATCATGGTGGTGAAGTTTTTTAATCCCAAAACGCTTGTAGCCCTTCCCATCCTCATAGCAATAAATGCCAAAATTATTTTCTGAAATTTTCTGAACCACATTAAATGGGGGAAAATGCTTCTTGATTTCTGCCGATTCCATGAGCATTGCAATAAGCTCATTACCACTTTTCTCATGCCTGATCTGATGAATGGAATTCATTAGCCGGGTTCGTACCCGGGTAGAAGAATTTGCAGTAAAATGCTGTAATATTCTCGCACGGATATTCTTTGCCTTTCCCACATACAGAACCCGCTGATGCTCATCAAGAAAGTAATAAACGCCTGCTTTTTCCGGTAATAATGCCATGGCATCTTTTGGCAGGTTTGGCGGAAGCCTGTGGCCCCCCGTTTTTTTCTTCAATGAAGATTTGATGATTCCGTCCTGATCCTGCTGCTGCAATAATCTGAAAAGGTGCAGGGCAGATAATGCATCGGCGGATGCGCGGTGAGCTGGTTGTGACTGAATACTGAAATGGCGGCAAAGCTTTTCAAGAGAGTAGGATGGCAGGCCGGGACATAGTTGTCTGCTGAGCCGCAATGTGCACAATACTGATCGCTGAAAATTTTTTCCGCTCAGGAGAAAGGCGCTTTTGAGAAAGGAATAATCGAAGTGCGCATTGTGGGCTATTAAAATTTTCCCGCTGGTAAGCTTGTCAATAACTTCCATCACCTCCGCCCATTGCGGTGCCCTGGCAACCATCTCATTGGTGATACCGGTGAAGTGTGAAATAAATGCCGGAATTGGAGCATCAGGCTGAATGAGGGTCGAGAATTGCTCGGTAATTTTTTCTCCGTCAAAATTGATGATTGCCACCTCGGTAATGCTATGACGGTGAGCATGATTGCCGGTGGTTTCAATATCTATGACAGAATACATGAGTTAAACAAATTTAAGTTTGCCTATGGATTAGAAAAAGTTTTCTTTCTGGATAATTCATTTGATACCTGGCAGGCTAAGGCAGAAAAGCTTCTTGGCAATGCTTTGAACTTCGAAGTGAAGATTGAATTTATGATTCCGGCAGGCGGGGGTTGTATCAATGAATGTTTTATTCTGCAAACAAATGCCGGGAAATTTTTTGTGAAGCGCAATGATGCATCAAAGTTTCCCGGAATGCTCAGGATGGAGGCAAAAGGCCTGCGGCTTCTGAATGAAAAGGTGAACGGAATTACTCCTGAAGTGATAGCAGAATATGAGGATAGAAGTGATTTACTTCTTATTCTTGAGAACATTGAAAAAGGTAAACCACAAAAAGAATTTTGGAATGACTTTGCAGGCAGGCTTGCTGCCATCCACCGGCATTCAAATGAATTCTTCGGACTTGAGCATGATAACTTTATCGGATCGCTTCCTCAATCAAATAGACAGCATAGTGACTGGGTTTCATTTTTTATTCTTGAGCGTATTGAGCCACAGCTAAAAATGTCAATTGATAACAAAAGGTTGCCTAAGGGGATTTATCGTGTGTTTGAAAAGATATTTTTGCGACTTCCGGAAATTTTTCCCTCAGAAAAACCCGCTCTGCTTCACGGTGATTTATGGGCAGGCAATTACCTATCTGCGAGTGATGGAAGTGTCCGCCTGATAGACCCTGCAATATATTTTGGTTTCCGTGAGATGGATCTTGCGATGATGAAATTATTTGGCGGCATTGATCCTTCTTTCCTTCAGCATTATGAAAATATATTTCCACTCGAAAAAGAATTTGAAAAAAGGGCAGGTATTTGCAATCTGTATCCCCTGCTCGTGCATGTAAATTTATTCGGGGGGCATTATGCTTCAGAAGTGAAATCCATTGTAATGAATTTTCAGGGCCGGTGAGAGTTTGCTTTCTTTTCTACCTTACGCGCTTATCATAAGAATATTTCACCCTTCGCAGTATGCATCCTGCATTCGAATTGATTTATAAAGGATTTTTTCTTGGTTTGATTACGGCAATTTCTTTCGGGCCTATTTTTTTCAGCATCCTTGAAACGAGTATTCATAAGGGTGTTTATTTCGCCATCAGCATTGCAGTAGGTGTATTGCTTAGCGATGTTTTTATCATCACCATTACTTTCTATAGTGTTGGATCGTTGTTGCATGATGATCCGATGAAGAAAATTATCGGTGCTGTGGGTGGGTTTCTATTGCTGGGCTTTGGGATCTATCACCTGATGAAGCCGGTGCCCCACCCTCAAACGCTGCAGATAAAGAATCATTCTCACTTTATGTATTTATTATACCTGGCAAAGGGGTTTCTGATCAACACGATCAATCCCTTCGTGTTTATTTACTGGGTAAGTGCTGTAAGCATTATTACCCTGGAGCCCGAATACAAAGAAGGGGATCTTGTTTTGTTTTTCTTCGCAGCTGTCTGCAGCAATTTTATTTTCGATGTAATAAAGTCATTTCTTGCTGCAAAGGTGAAGCACCTGCTTACGCATCGCACGATGGTAATAGTTTCGAGGATTGTAGGGGTGGCGATTATTTTACTCGGAGCGCGCCTGCTATGGAATACTTATCATCTGAGCTGAATCATCTTTTTTAACAGGCGGATCTGGCCAAGGTGATAGGCATCGTGCTGTAGAATCCCATGTACACACTCGTAATTGGAATAGGAGCTGAATTTATGCTGCGTGTTAAAGTCTTTCCGTTTCATTTTTATTATCGCATCAAGCCATAGGGCCTGGGTTTCCTGAAATCGTTTCAATGTTTTAAGCCACTCACCCTCAGAGCGATCCCTGATGAAAGAGAAGTAATTATCCCCGGGCGATGGGATATCTGTACCCTGAATTCTTTCGAGCACCGTTTCACGCCATCTGATCATGTGATTGACTATTTCCC
>JBDSEA010000212.1:0-14736 GCA_039920305.1 Chitinophagales bacterium | reverse complement strand
CATGTTTTTATCGTGCGCCCAACTGTATGCCCAGGAGCAGCCAAATCCAACGAGACCAAACCCTAATAACCCCAATTCGATGCCCCCAAATCCTGCAAGACCCATGCAACAGGGCAGTAAAAAAGATGATCTGGTTCAAAAACTCAATGAGTTTCAGCCGAAGCTCAATGACCTTTCTGCGAAAGCAAAAGAGAACGAGGCAAAATTTCCTGATTATACCAGGGAGGTAAATAAGCTGAGAGATATGGTAGCCGCATTTAAAAGCAAGCTGGATAAATTTGATATTACTCAACGAGATCAGCAGGATGATTATGCCTCCTCATTACAAAGTGACTGGCAGGCTATTGAATCACAGTATAACAAAGCAAATGATCTGTGGATCAAAGCCCCTAACGAAGAAGTTAAGCCCAAAAAGCCGCAGGAACAGCAAATACCTCCTAAATAAATTCCATTAACCTTATATGAAAAAGCTGTCCACTCCCGGACAGCTTTTTTTATTTTACAGGGGTCATTTTTTGGAACAAGAATAAATTGCAGGTAAGGCTGCAGCGATCTCCCCGATACAATCGCGAGCCTGATCTCACGTTCATTTGCATTTTTACTCCTTCATGTTCCCGATATTTGTTAGATTGCCTCACCTGAAGTAAAATGATTCTTCGTCGTACCACTTTCATTATTGTTTTCACACTCCTGACTCTCGGCTGCCATTTAAATTCTTTTGCTCAAAAGGCAATGAGGTTGAAATGGAAGGATTCCGGAGTTTTTGCAGTAGGCTTGCGCTCGGGTGTTGCGCTTTCAAGCAACAAAGGGGGCTGGAATATCGGACAGGGCCTGGGCCTGCAGGGACGTATTATGGCGACTTCTCACATCAATACTGAGTGGTATTTCGAATATTTTCACGGCGGATTTACAGGCGAAGCGGTAAGAACTGATGGACATATAGGAGGTCTTGTCCTGCTCTATCCGCAGCGCCGCCTGCAGCGCGTGGCGCCATTTCTTGCACTCGGACCCAACGCAGATTACATAAAACTTCGGGACAGATTAAACAAGCAAAATTTTGTGAGCCGATGGAGTATCGCAGCACAATCAGGGATAGGAATGCACATCAATCTTACGAGGAGAACTGACATAACCATCAGCACCTTGTACATGCTTCATTTTGGAACTGAATTACAGCTCCCCCCGGATGATGAAAGCATCATAACCATTCCAGCATCCGGCAAATCCCTGGATGGTCATTTCGTTATAAGCCTTTCCTTTAATTATAAAATGGCCGATCTATGGAAAAGATTAAGACTCTGATTGTGCTATCGCTTATGCTGTATTCTGAAATTGCGCTGTCACAGCATTCCCACTCCACACCCTTTGTAAGGAAATCGCTGATGAGCATGTCAACAGGGCTTTCTGCCGGAGCCATGGTGTTCAATCCCGTTCAGGAAGTTTATTTTACCGGAAGCTTTGCCTATTGCGTGGAGCAGCAGATCGGGGTGCGAACAGATCTGTACATCTTTCTTCCTGACTATAACTTTGAAGGGCAGCTACAAAAAAACTCCTGTATTCTCTTTGGTCCTGAATTTCATTTGCCCTTGGGACATTTTGACTGGTCTATCTTATTTGAGCCCGGCATCGCATTTCCCTATTTTAAAGATGGCACAGCAAATAAGAAGGCACAGGCAGAACCGGTTTTCCAATTCTCACTTGCCACCACTTACTATTTTCTCAGGAATTTTCATGTCTCGGTTTCAGCAAGCTATCTTCATGGAAATTATTTTCTGGAAAGCACTAATCCTTATAAACTGGATGAGCTTCGCCTGAATGCTTCCCTGGGTATCAACATCTTTGTAAATCATCAGCAGGCTTTCAACCGGAAGGATGTTAAGTTTTGATTGAAAATTCTGTCTGTATACTTTCAATGATTCGGTTTAATTTTGAAAATACTTTAATCAGCTTGTAATTAAAACAAATACCATGAAAAACCATAAACTTTCGATTACTCTGCTTACTCTGGCGATGTTCTTTTCCTTCTCCATTTATGCACAGCAACAGCAGCAGGAACCTCAGAAGCCGGCACAGCCTTCGGTTAAAAATGACAATGGTGCTGCTACTCCAAAAGAGGTTTGGAAGAAAAATTACCAGGAGATCAAGCCCAGGCTCGACAGCTATCTGGAAAAGGTGAAGGAATTAGGTTCTAAACATCCTGATTTTACTGAGGAGGTAACAAAGCTTGACCGCCTGGTGAAGGACTTCAAAATAAAAATTGACAAGTGGGATGCGGCTACTAAGGAGGAGCGCGAGAGGTACAATGCATCCATGAAGCAATTTTTTGAAAGGATCAAGGGGGAAGAAAACAGGATCAAAGAAATGTGGAATAACATTTCCGATGGTGAACGTTCACCATCCAAATCGACGGAGCAGCATAAATAATTTCAGGACCGATTGAATGAAGTGTGCGAAACGCTTCATAGAAACCCGGGTATGGTACCGTAAAATACTTTTGATATTGCCACTCATTTATAAGCCCGAAATAACCTGGTCTTTTGGATACTTTACAGTGAATGAGAATTGCACCTTCTTCTCCTCATTTTTTTCGAGATGTAAATTCCATGTCAGCTTTCCGGTTGACTGATCTGTGGAGGCGCCTCCTGCATCGTCCGGTGTCACTTCTATTTTTCCCTGCTGGCTAATGGGAAACTGATCCAGGATCTTGATGTCAATGGCTTCTGATTTTGTGTTCTTGATTATGATATTATAAGCAAAGGATTGCCTGACATTGTCACCGATTGCTTTTGGTTTCGAATAATCTTTCACTTTCTCACGCCTTATCACAATGCTTTTATCCCTCCCAAGTGAAATCGTAAGTGAATCACTGGTAGAGGCAGGATCGAGATATGACTGCCCCACATAGGTGCCCTCAAAGAAAATATTTGCCGTGCCGGGAAGCAAGCTCAGGTCTTCCCACGCACTGATATCAGCAACAAGGAACGCATCATTGTCAAGCTTTGGGACGGCGTAATAGCGATAGGTTGCCGGCAACTGATAATCCTGAATGGCAATCAAATGAGGCTTGCCATCGGATGGAATGTCATACGGAATGGTTATGATGAACTCTGCCGTGAGCTGAGTTCGTGTTACGGTGGTATAATCAGCTGCAGTGGAAGAATTGGAATCCATATTCCTGTTTTCCATTGCTTCACTCTTCTTGATGTAACCATCAGCCTGTGATGGTGCGGCCTGGTCACGTACGCCATAAATTATGGGGTGATAGAAATCGAGAAACCAAATTGCCAGAGATGGACCGGTTGCATCTACGGTAGGGTTTCCTGTTGACAGCTTTACCTTGATATCATTCCAGTCGATCCCGCTTCGTTGCCACACATTTGCCTTGTAATTCAATGTTACCGGACTTTTCACATCCTTGCTCCGGACATCATATACTGGAGACCATCCTGCATCAGAAATTAAAAATGAGATATTAAACGTGGATGATTGAGCTGCCTTTGATGCAACACTCACGGTGATCTCTCCGGTGGGCTGGTTGTATTTCGAATTAAATTCATTGGTTTGGTTCTGAACCTTCTGAATTATTTCATTCAATATTTTTTCTTTCAGCTCGAGGGTCAGCTGCTGGCTGATCAGGTCATTCATTTTCACTGCATAGAATTCATACATCCTCGCAAGCTGATCCATATTCAACCCGGTGTTCTGACCCGATACATCCTTGTTTGCATTGAGCAGGTCCATTTGTCCCTTCACTATATTTTTCTGACCGATGGTTTTCTTCAATTGACTTGTGAGCAGGTCGAGGGAATCTTTCAGCCGTTTTTCAATGGTGCTTTCTTTCATTGAATGCAGGTAATTCAATGCAAACACAGCAGAAAGAATGGTGAGATCGCTGCTGGCTGATACCTGGATGGTGGAAGCATTAAGGTATTGCGGGAGGTTCGTGAAAACAATATCACTGCTGCCCGCAGGAACATTAACCGAAGAGCGCATCAGCATCTCTGCCCCCTGTAAATAAATCGTCGCTGATTTTATTACGGTGGTGGCCTCAATACTTTTCTGTGCGGGAGCAGGATGCATCACAAGCAACCAAACAATTAGCAAAATCAATCTTTTCATGTTATAAATTTAAGATGGAATGGAGATGCGAAGATCAATTCAATTCCACAAAAACTGAAAGGTTATTTGTAGTAAGACTCCGGTATGTGCGTGAATTCTGAGGCGACAATTCCATCATTTAAACTTCAACTGACCCGCGTTTGGCGCTATCATCAATACTGATTCCCAGTAAAGTATTTGGTATTTTGGGAAACAATTATTCAGCATGTCAAGACGGCGAATCATTCAGTTCATACAATTAGCAGTCATCATTGTAACCTGGACGATCATCGGCATCATCATTACGCTTTATGATTACTTATGGGCAAACGCAATCGAAAATAAATCCGACTATGATTTTATACAGAATGTTGTTTTCAATATGGTTGCCTCTCTCATGGGCGCACTTATCGGCGGGAGCTTTCTTGTATTTTATGCCAATGTGAAATTCAGGGACAGATCATATGGTTTTGGCCTTCTTGCAGTGAGCATTGCCTACATTTTAATCATTGGGATCATCACCGTGTTCCTTGGGTTTCCGTTTGTGAAACAGCATTATGGATTAATGATGGATGATGCAGATTTCGGAAAGGCGTATCGTGATTATCTGTTCAATACGCTGCATCTAAAAAATATCCTGGTGTGGTCGCTTATTGTTGCGCTCACACAGTTTTTCCTTCAGATGAATAATAAATTCGGGCATGGGATCTTGTGGGATATCATTCGTGGTAAATACCATTTTCCGAGGGAAGAAACCCGCATCTTCATGTTCGTGGATTTAAATTCCTCTACCACCATTGCCGAGAAATTAAGGGATGCGCAATATCACGAATTGCTTAAAGACTTTTTTGCTGACCTCACCAATCCGATCATTGACAATAAAGGAGATATCTACCAGTATGTGGGTGATGAGGTGGTGATCGCGTGGAAATTTGAAAAGGGAATTGAAAATTCTCATTGCCTGAAATGCTTCTTCGATATGAAGGCTGCGATCCTGAATAATGCAGAGAAATACATGCGGAAATACGGACTGGTTCCCTCCTTCAAAGCCGGGATTCACTTCGGTAAAGTGATTGCAGGTGAGATTGGAATCATGAAGCGCGATATCACTTTCTCCGGTGATGTGCTCAACACCACTTCACGCATACAAAGCATGTGCAAGGAGTTTGATGTGGAAGTAATTGCATCCGACGATCTGCTCTCAAAGCTTTCTTTTGCAAATAAATATGTTGCCCGGCATCTTGGCTCGATAAAATTGAGAGGAAGGGTAGGGGAAGTTGAATTGTCAACACTGGTTATGGCGGGGTAAGGGACTTGTCCTTATTTCACCCCTGCGACTCCGCAGACCGGGCACGTTTTTATAAACACAGGAATAATGCTCTTTAATTCCAGCCATTGCCGGAAGGGCGTGTGATTAATCGGTTACCGTATGGAGCCATGTTTACAAAGCGTTATTTCAATCATTGATTCAGAATGCTTTTCAAACAGTTAAAACCCGGGACCATATTAATTTTTCAATAGCCGATCACCTGCTCTTCCATCACCGGCATTTCCCGGAATTCATATTGCTGATTGCGCAAGCGCGGTTCGTAGCCTGCCTCACGTATGGCATCCTGGATTCCCGACGCGGTAAACCGGTGTGGGGCGCCGGCGGCACTCACCACGTTCTCCTCGATCATGATGGAGCCGAAATCATTGGCTCCTGCATGAAGGCAAACCTGCGCAATTTCCTTTCCCACCGTAAGCCAGGATGCCTGGATGTTTTTGATATTGGGAAGCATGATGCGGCATACCGCGATCATGCGGATGTACTCATCACCGGTAACGTAATTCTTCACCCCCCGCACCCTACGCAATAGGGTTCCCTCATCCTGGAAGGGCCAGGGTATGAAGGCGAGAAATCCCTTTGCATCTTCCGGCTTCTCACTCTGCACCTGCCTGATCCAGGTGAGGTGCTCGAAGCGCTCATACAGCGTTTCAACATGACCGAACATCATGGTCGCGGATGTAGTGATGCGGAGCTGGTGAGCTGCCCGCATGATGTCCAGCCATTCATGCCCGCCACATTTTCCTTTGGAGATCAGCCTTCGCACCCGGTCATTCAGAATCTCTGCGCCAGCACCGGGTAATGAATCCAGTCCCGCATCCACCAGCGCTTTGAGCACCTCAGTATGTGTGGACTTCTCCATCTTTGTAATGTGAGCAATCTCAGGAGGGCCAAGTGCATGAAGCTTAAGATTGGGATAAAGTGATTTGAGCTCTTTAAAAAGATTTACATAGAAGCTCAATCCCAGATCAGGGTGGTGCCCTCCCTGCAGGAGGAGCTGATCGCCGCCGTACCGGAGCATTTCTTCTATCTTCTTTTTGTACTGATCTATCGTCGTGATGTACGCATCCTCTGCACCGGGCCTGCGAAAGAAGTTACAGAATTTGCAGTTAGCAATGCATACATTGGTGGTATTGCTGTTGCGGTCAATGATCCATGTAACAATCTTCTCCGGCTTCTGCTTCATACGTAACCCGTGAGCAACAGTCATCAGCTCTGCCACCGGTACATTTTCAAAAAGAAACAACCCTTCCTCCGCAGTGAGAAATTCGAAATTGAGCGCGCGTTGAAGAAGCTGATCAGCATTCATAATGGATGATACAAAAATACTTCAGTAAATCATGACGCAGAACAGGGATGTGAAATCGTACCCGTGAATTTTTTGCTGATTATACCAGTGCTGGAAAAAAAATTTATGTGGAAACAGCCGGATGGAATCCAGGAAGGTTACTATATTAAATTCTGCAATCAGCTGCTTCATGAAAATTTATCTGTGAACTTTAAGATACATTCAATCCCTGATCATTCTCTTACCATTGGCAAAAAACAAACTCAGGAATATCTCAGAGATCGCAGCTTTCCCGAATGTCTTTCAGCTCAGAAAAGATTTAAAAGCCAGTTGGAATGAAGAAGTTTTCCATAATTCAAATCCCATTACGCTCGAGTTAGCCTGTGGGAAAGGAGATTATTCACTGGCGCTTGCAAAAAAATTTCCTCATCGTAATTTTATTGGTATTGATATCAAGGGGGCGCGCATGTGGCGTGGGGCTAAAACCGCACTCGGGGAAAATATCCCGAATGTTGCATTCCTCAGAACATACATTGATCACATTGAGGAATATTTTTCAGAAGGGGAAACTGAAGAGATATGGATCACTTTTCCGGATCCCCAGCATGGAAGCGGGGGAGACCGGAAGCGGCTCACCTCGGAAAAGTTTCTGCCCCGGTACAAAAAAATCCTGAAGCCGGGAGGAATCATCCACCTGAAAACAGATGATATGTTTCTTTATCAATTCACACTGGAAAAAATTTCAGAATGTAAGGGTGTGGTTATTATTTCCACCGCGGATTTATATTCCGAAAATTTTGTTGATGAGATCCTTGGTGTAAAAACATTCTATGAGCAGCGCCACCTTGCCCTCGGCAAAAAAATCAAGTATGTGAAATTCAGTTTTGGCCCGGCAAGCTAAGGTGGCTGCAATGCTCCTGTTATTGCCGATGCTTCATTTCTTCAACGCAGTTCCTGTCATCCGCTCCTCAATATATTTTCGCTTTGCAGAAATAGTATCATTTAAATATTTCTCTATCATCAGGCTTGCGATCGGTGCTGCGAACTGGGCACCGAATCCTGCATTTTCTACCACCACTGCCATTGCGATTTTTGGATTTTCTACCGGCGCAAAGCAAACGAACAGCGAATGGTCATCGCCATGTGGGTTCTCCGCAGTTCCTGTTTTTCCTGCCATGGAGATTCCCGGGATCTGTGATGCAGCGGCCGTGCCCGCAAGCACCACCTGCCGCAATCCCTGGATCACTGTATTAAAGTGTGCCGTATCAATAGGTATGTTATGCTTAACCCTGAACCTTGCAATCGCTGAATCGGCAACTGCAATTTCCTTCACTACATGAGGAGTATAAAACCAGCCCCTGTTGGCTATAGCAGCAATTACATTCGCCATTTGAAGGGGTGTTTCACCAATCTCCCCCTGACCAATGCCGAGCGAAATAATCATGACTGAATTCCATCTTCCTGCTCCGTAAATTTTATCATAATAGTCTGGACCGGGTATAAAGCCATATCCCTCATTCGGCAAATCAATCCCGGTCTTAACACCAAGCCCGAAAGTCGCAAGCATCTTTTTCCAGTAATTCAATCCGTCAGCGACCGAGTGCTCAGGATCATAGTCAACGGTCTTTCTGAAATAATTACAGAAGTAAGTGTTACAGGAATGTTGAATAGCAGAGGAAAGGCTGGGTACCATTCCGTGCACTGCATCACAATTCACATGCAGCCTTCCCACCATATAAGCTCCGGGGCAATAATGAGTGCTGCTGGCTTCGATGGCTCCTTCTTGCAATCCAACAAGAGCGAGAGTAGGCTTGTAGGTAGAGCCGGGAGGGTAGGGGGCTTTCAGCGGCCGTGAAAAGAGTGGCTTTAGGCTATCCGTTAACAGCTTTGCAAAATTCTTCGTACGACCCTGCCCTGTAAGAAGATCAGGGTCATAGGCAGGACTGCTCACCATCGCGAGCACTTCGCCGCTGCCCGGTTCAATGGCTACAATGCTTCCTGTTTTTCCTTTCATCAGCTCCTCGCCGTAGTGCTGAAGATCAATATCCAGCGAGGAGATCATATTCTTGCCCGGAATGGCAGAAGTATCGAATTTACCCTGGTTAAAACTACCCTGCTCCCGGTTGTGCACATCAACCAGTACGAAGCGTGTACCCTTAACTCCCCGCAATTCTTTCTCGTATGATTGCTCAATACCACCGGTTCCTATGTAATCGCCTGACTTGTAATAGCCATTACCACGCTCGATCTGTTTTGGGTTTACCTCACTGATGTAACCAACCACATGTGCTGCACTCTTATACGGATAAGCACGCACCGTTCGGACCTGGCCGTAGAAACCCGGGAACAAATAGAGTTCTTCCTGGATAGAAGCATATCTCTCTACTGAAATTCCTTTTACAATCAGTGAAGGCTTATAGCGTGAATAAGCACGCGCCTTTCTGAGTGTTTCTCTGAAAAGGGTATCATTCATTCCTGTTAATTCACAAAAGCCCAGCGTGTCAAGATCCTTCACCTGGCCAGGTATTACCCACAGGTCATATTCTTTCTGATTATCAATAATGAGCTTGCCATTACGGTCTCGCACAAGGCCCCGGGCGGGAAAAACAGTAACCTGCCGGAGCACATTTGACTTTGCGAGCTGCTGATAATCCTTATCAATTACCTGGAGATAAAATAAGCGGATAATAAAAATCACCACCACGCCGATGATGACGTACTGCAGAACATTACGGCGGTTTGAAAAAATATCGGTCATTGCAAGCTCGGGTTATCGAATCATTCTCACTTTACGTGTATAAAACAAGTACTGCAGAATAACCATGATGGCAATGGAAACTAAACTGCTTATAACAATTTTTTCAAGTACAAAAATGAATTGAGATAAGCTGAAGGTCTCTATGATGAAAAGAAAAAGGTGATGAATGAAAACCAGAATGGAACAATAAGTAATAAACCATGTAAAACCCATTGACGAAATAGTCGGTCGATCTTCAGGAAGATAACCACCGGTGGGTCTTAGAATACGCATGACTGACGGCCGCAAAAATGCTATTACCAATGAAGCCGACGCGTGTAAACCACCTGTATGCGAATACCAGTCAATCACCCATCCGCTCAAAAAAGCGAGAAGCAACAGCATCGAAGCATGTGTTTCCAGCGGCAACAATAAAATAAATAACGGATACAATGCGGGATTGAACAAGCCGTGCAGGTGTATGTTGTTAAGGATCATCACCTGCACAAGGGTGAGCAGCACAAAGCGAATGATGATGGCAGGAACGTTATTGAGCATTCTCTGTTTTCTTAAGCAATGAATCCATTTCAGTGTGCATTAGGTTGTTAACCACATATACATAATCAATTCGCCTGTAGCTTGTGGCAAGCCTGACGCGGATGGAATAAAAATTTCCCTGTTCCTTCAATTTAAACTCATCCACCGTCCCGACCATTATATTATCCGGAAAAATCCTGGAAACGCCACTGGTAAAAATGGTATCACCTTTATGCAGTATTTCCTGCCGGGTGATCTCTTCGAGGTTCACAAAGTCAGCGCTGCCTCCATCCCATCGGATCGTTCCACGGCTGCCATTCCTTTTTACGCGCGCGCTCACCGTAACCTGGGAATGGAGCAGCGAAAACACGGAAGAAAAGTTTGACGAAACATTTTTTACAATACCCACTATCCCGTCAGGTCCCACTACTCCCATGCGGGGTTCAATTCCCTGCCCGGATCCCTTGCTGATCACAATGTAATTATTTGCAAAGCTGGTTGATGTTTGAACAACACGCGCAGGAATGTAGGAATAGAATTGACTGCGCAAAGAATCTTTCTTTTGATATACGGCAGAAGTATCTGTATAAAATGCAGAGGGCAGCATGTTATGAAGCCGCGCATTTTCTGTTGCTAATTTTTTATTTTGTTCACCCAGCGTAATAAAACCTGTCACATCTTTATAGGCTGTCATGGTTCTTCCTACAACTTCATCACTTACATTATAAAATGCTGCGCGCTGGTAGCTGTTGTTTTTAACGATGAGATAAAGGCAAAGGCCCTGCAGCAAAAGGAAGAGAAAAAAGGCGTGGTAGCGGAAAATGAAATAGAGGAGGTTGCGCATTCTTACAGATCGCCTATAACTTAAGCCTTACATTGAAATTTAGAACTTTCTCTTTTAGGTCATCAGGAAGGGAAAGCGGTGAATATTTTTCAGCGCTATACCGGTTCCTCTCACCACCGCACGAAGGGGATCATCCGCAATGGAAACCGGAAGCTTGGTTTTCAGTGAAATGCGCTTATCCAAACCCCTGAGAAGTGCACCACCACCTGTTAAATGCAAGCCATTGCGGTGAATATCTGATGCAAGTTCCGGGGGAGTAGTTTCAAGCGCCTTGAGCACTGCTTCTTCCACTTTGCTGATTGACTTGTCGAGCGCGTGCGCAATTTCCTGGTAGTTCACCGTGATCTGCTTGGGAATGCCCGTCATCAGGTCCCGGCCATGAACAGCATAATCTTCGGGCGGATCGTCCAGCTCAATCATCGCAGCGCCCACATTGATCTTGATTGCCTCGGCAGTGCGCTCGCCAATGAGCATGTTATGCTGACGCCGGATATAATCCACAATGTCTGCTGTAAACTCATCTCCGGCCACACGAATGGACTGATCGCAAACGATTCCTGCCAATGCAATCACTGATATGCCGGTAGTGCCGCCACCAATGTCGATGATCATGTGACCCACCGGCTCCTCCACATCAATCCCGATACCGAGTGCGGCTGCCATCGGCTCATGGATCAGGTATACCTCGCGTGCGCCCGCCTGCTCCGCAGAATCACGCACGGCCCGCTTTTCCACTTCGGTGATCGAGGAAGGAATGCAGATCACCATCCTCCAGGTAGGTGTAAACAAAAATCCCTTTGGATTGATCATCTTGATCATCTCGCGGATCATGCTTTCCGCTGCGGCAAAGTCTGCTATCACGCCATCCTTTAAAGGGCGAATGGTCTTCAGGTTATCATGGGTCTTCTCATGCATCTGCATCGCTTTCTTGCCTACCGCAACCACCTTGGTAGTAAGCCGGTTTATCGCCACAATGGAAGGCTCATCCACCACCACTTTATCATTATGGATGATCACGGTATTAGCTGTACCAAGATCAATCGCTATTTCCTGAGTTAGAAAATTGAATAAACGCATGGGTGTTTTACCCTTTGAGAGTGTTTAAAAATTGTGCGCAAAGTTGATAAAAAGAATGACACCCCCCATTCAAATGATATAAACTTACCTACACATAAATGGTTGCAATCCACTAAACCGGACTTAAGCATTGCTATTGAATTTGGTAAGATAATTTTACTGTGTTAAGTTAAGGCACAGAATCTTACTTTCGGGAGACACAGAAGCATGATGAGGAAAATAGAAATTCTGAAGACTTTTAAAGTTTCTGCATGGTGGCTGGCACTTCTTTTTATTTCAAATGTTTCCGCAGCCCAGATTTCAGTTGATACCTCTTTTACCGCAGAGCAGCTCGTAAATAAATTTCTTTTGGGCCAGGGAATAAGGGTTGGAAATATCACTTACTCAGGACCCCGCATCAGCATCGGATATTTCAAAGCGGATAACAATATTATTGGTATTGAAAGCGGGATTTTGCTCTCGACAGGCAAGGCTTCCGATGTTAACGGGCCTAACAATTCACCATGGACCACCACCAGCTTTACCCCGGTTAAATCCAAGACCCGCCCCAAGGGTGACCGTGATCTGAACCGTATCAGCAAGAGCGTGACCTATGATGCCGGCATTCTTGAATTTGATTTTATACCTTTCCATAACCGTATTACTTTCTCTTATACTTTCGGCTCTGAGGAATATCCTGAATACGTGGGGTCCCGGTTTAATGATGTGTTTGCTTTTATTGTCAGCAGTGAAAAGATCCGTCCCGTTAATCTTGCCACGGTTCCCAAAACGCTTTTACCAGTCACTGTAAACAACATTAACAGCAGGGAGAATAAAGGATATTATATTGACAATGATTTTTTCAAGAAAGTGGATCTTAAAAAAAACCTTCCCGGCAAGGAGAAGAATAAAAAGGATAAGAACCCTTACAGCGATTACTATGAAACAGATAAAAAGAAGCTTAAGAAATTAAATAAAAACATCATCGAAGCCATACAGTTCGATGGATTTACTACTCTCATGACGGCTTCCTGCAATGTAATACCATACAAAAAGTACCACATGAAAATTGCTATCGGCGATGTGGGTGATCCCCAGTATGATTCCGGGGTATTTCTGGAAGAAGGATCTTTCCACAGCGAGCGTGACCCGGCACAGCCGAGATTCAGGGATTATCCTGACCTAAGCGGCAAAATGAATTTCGACAGCATCTTCGGCATCAGAACAATCTTAACCAAGTCAATGAAGGACAGTATTGAAAAAGAAGAAGAGGAATATGAGCGCTTCACTTTAACCAATATCAATTTTGAGGTAGCACGGTTCGTCATTCCCGATTCCTCAAAAAGCGAACTGGCACTGCTTGCCGACTACCTCCACGGACATCCGGATTTTAAATGCGAGCTGTACGGCTACACAGATAATGTGGGATCTAAAAAATACAATCAAAAGCTTTCAGAAAGCCGGGCTGAGGCCGTCATGAGTTTTCTCCGTGAAAAAAAAGTGGATCCTTTACGCCTGAAAATCGTGGGATACAATTTTGAAAACCCTATTGCTGATAATGGCGATGAACGCGGCAGGGCAATGAACCGGAGGGTGGAGATTGTTATGGTGGAGGAATAATTTACTCACAATTGTATTAAAAAGCTATTTCTTGCGCTGTGTACAATTGCAATTTTTTTACAGCCGCTTTATTCTCAAAATCCGTGATAATATCTGGATGCTCTCCCAACAATTTTTTGCCCCAGATTGTGGGTTGGATTTCTCTAGTGGTGTTGCCGATACGATTTCCATTTCCTGTGGCCTGAATTTTTTTTTGGTCAATGCTTCTATTTGTGATACACAAGGTCAAATACTTTTTTATACAGATGGTCAGTGGATTGCATACAGGAATGATGATACCTTATTGAACAGCGACCATTTCAATCCCGGCTGGGCTACTGATACTTTTTATTCTTCTGGTGGCGGTTTGGGCTTTGTGCAAGGAGCTATAGCTATACCTAATCCCGGAAATACAAATCAATACTATCTATTTTACATTACTGCCGAAAGATGGTTCAATGAGCAATTTAGCTCATGGGATAAACAGCCATTGTTAGCCGTTGTTGATCCCCCGACCAACAACTTTTTTTTTAGCCGTTTAGAACTAGAAAAGCAACTATTCTATCACCCCTGGATGTGTGTAATGAAATGCCATTCATCTTTATTTAACAAAAAATACCGTGCTGAAGAATAATAATATAACTCCGGTAATGCAGCGAGATGCCACTTCTCGCTGCATGGATTGTTATGAATGTACTCCAGCTTCTGCCACATGACGGACTCGCTGTATAATTCAACACCAAGTGGATTTCGTTCCCAGATCTGTATGACCCGATCAAGGGCATTTACTTCGAATGTCTTCATCAATTGCGGTTGATGTTGTCTTGCCCAGGCAATAAGCTGCTTTGCCGTCCACTTGTGAAAATCTCTTTGAATATTTGCTGGTTGAAATGGCTCCTCCACTGACCAGATTACATGGTAATGACTGGGCATAATCACAAAATCGCAGACCCTTATTCTGTTCAATGCTACTAATCGTTTCCATTCATTTGTGATGATTTCCTTACTTTCAGTATGTGCAAGCAAATGTTGCCAGTAGAGTATTGTGGCAGTGAAGAAATTAGAGTTTACCAGGGCTCCATGGATATAAGGGTAAAAGCAGATGGTTTCCGGTAGTGATAGTTCAATAGTGGTCGTGATTCAAAAAGTTGGTGGTAACTGGATCCACCACGGAAAAAAAAAGGCGGAAATTTCTTTTAACTTTAAATCTTAAATATCTCCATCATGAAAAAATATTTCCTCTTTTTGTT
>JBDSEA010000211.1:0-14478 GCA_039920305.1 Chitinophagales bacterium | reverse complement strand
GCATCTCGTCCATAAACCCGGAATCAGAAATGATAAGCATGTTGCCATGATCTTCCAGGGAAATGTAGCGTGAAGTATTTTTAGTGTAATTCAGAAACTGGTTATCGTAGATATGACTGAATTCTGTCTGCACCTTTTCCAGTGGCTTATTGCGAATAAATGCATTGATTACAGAGCCTGAATTCTTAGGGGAAATTTTTACAGTGATGTCAGAATACACACGCAAAGTTTTTGTTACTGCATTATACTGAAAGGGATGAACAATCACTGTTTGTCCTCTGTAATCCCGGAGGATATAGGGCTCCCGCAGCTGGGCTAAATCTTTGGGATAGAAAATATCTGCTTCATATACATCATTATTATAAGTGTAAGGAATTGCTGATGGCTCAATGTTACGTAACAACGTTCCTTTTGATGGTGCTATATTGATATTTGTATAATCTGTGTAGTGAGCGCTGGTAATCGTAACCTCCATGTCTTTATCATCAGGAATGATGAGAGAAGCAACCACCTTCGGAAGATCAGGATTTCCTGCCTGAAGTATGGGCGTACCCTGATCAATACTAATAATTACTGCATCACCATTCGGTGTTGAAACATGCTGCTGTTTCATTAATCCAAACTCGAATTTGATTGTAGATTCTGTTCCATCGTTGGAGATTAACGAGATGGAAGTTTGCTTTTCATTTAAAACGATTTGCGCCGAGGATGGTGGTATAAGCAAACAAGAAATTAAATTAAGAACGGTAATAGAAGTAAAAAGTTTTTTCATGTGCTGATTTTATAACGATGATCGGAATGAAGCAAATCTAAAGGATTTGGAGATTAATTGGTGCCCGTGACGGGCCATGAAAAAAAAGCTCCGCAGTTTTTGCTAAACTGCGGAATAATAAATAAGGGAAAAGTAATTAGAAAATAACTTTTGCAGACTCATTGATTTCTTCCCCATCCAGCTTTATCACAAAAGTGCCATGCATGGGCGCATCAACATCAATTGAATTTACACCATTTGTAAGTTCAATGAATTTAGTTTTGATGATTCTTCCCAGGATATCCACAAGCTGTAACTGTGTGGCCTGCTGATGATCTGAATAAATATTTAATCTCCAGCCATTAAAGGTATTACTGATGGCTAACTCAGTCAGTGAATCCATGGTTGGTATATCATCCTCTTCACGGCTGGTGCAATTTTTAATGGAAATTTCAAGCCGTGTACCCTTGCGTTTTATTTTGATTCCGGGAATAGTAATAGGTCCGCCATCATAATTGAATGAGCCATTTGCAATAGCAACGTTATTTTTATCATAAGTCTTCCACTTAAGGATCACACCATCAGCTGGATTAAAAACCTGGGGACGGCGAACAGTAACATCTGCATTGCAGTAAGTATATTCACTGTGCTGGATCACCCCTCCCGCTGTAAAATCAGGCATGAACATATGGCAGGTCCATTTGCAACTGGCATCAGTTAAAGTATCCCATGTAATATAACCATTGTATGATCCGTAAGCATCACCGTTTTCCGGAGTGCCATCCCCGGGATTCTCATTCACGGTACAAAAAGCAAAGGCGGGGTAGGAAAGATTGCTTCTGAAGCGGGAAAAATCAGGAGTCGTTTCAGCATCAGTAAAATTAGCACCACTCCCCTCGTGAGATCTCTGATCCCAGAAATGAATTCCACCCTGATCATATGTTTCATTTTGATTGAGATAGGTTGGCTTATCACTCCAAACTACTGTGAGATCATTTTTTCCATGAATGGAATAAATTGGGGGAAGCCCGATATTCTCATTCTTTGAAAGCATCGTTTTGATATTCATCAAATCAGAAATACTCAAAGGTGTTCCGGTTATGGGGTCATTCACATCTGCAGGAAGATTACTGCCCTCTACACCCCAGAATTTTTCATCCGTAGTATCTGTTCCATTTTGCGCAGAGGCTTTGATTACTACTGGTGTAACCATAGTATATACGGCAGCAATTTTCTGGGGAATGATCATGGTGGTAAGAAGGGCGCCAAAACCTCCGGCACTAATGCCTAACAGATAAATTCTATTGGAATCAATGGGTAAATATTTTGAAGCCCAGTTCAAAGTATGAATGTACCTATGCTGAGGGTACATCCTAACCGTTCCTGAGGAAGGAATAGGATTGCTTAGAGTATAGGGATTAAAATCTTCGTGATATCCGCTCCAGAAAGTATTCAATCCTCCGGTAGGACCATATCCATTAGGAACCGGAAGCCAGTCATCCATGGAGATAATTACGCAGTTCGTCATGGTATCAAATGTTCCAAGGCCACTGCCTACTAAGGCATTTCCTTCCAAACCCTCATAAAAAGTAAACAATGGGCCATTCTCATAATTTCCCCGGTAAACAATAAAGAAATTAAAGCCGTAGGAGCCCTGACTAAACATTGACGGATAATGATTCAGATCCTGGTTATTACCAAACTGAACATACTTATATGACAGATCACCGGTTGCATTTAATATCTCCGTTCCCTGCAAAACAGGCTGCGGATCTGCTACAACCTCCGAAACAGGCGATAGAAGGCTGGTTGTTCCCATGGTGATCTTCTTGTATTCCTTATTAAGTGTTAAGTCAGTAACTGTTACTGCATAATAAAATGATGTATTTTCAGTGCATGTTACCACATACAAGCCTTTATTTGATGCAAGGGCAGCTTCCCCATCCTGGATATTGAAAAAAACTTTACTGCCCCGGATTCTTGTCTGCCTGATATTAAGGGTAGAGCTATCTCTTACATAACCAAGAAAATGTGTGTTATTAAGTTTACTCTTTAAATCAAGCAATGATTTGCTTCGGTAAACATTATATTTAAAGTTGGTTCCTGCAGGACATGTCCAGGTAAGGAAGGTTTGACCATTGCGGCTGCTGGCCTTCAGATTGGAAATGTATGCAGTAGCGCCTGCATCTGAATAATATATGAGAGTAAGGCATGCAAGCAGGAGAATCCTTGTAAAATTTCTCATGTGTGTGTATTAATTTTCAAGTAAGGTTATTAAACAAAAAATGGATTATTACTTCTGTTTGGAAGTTTAAATTTTATTCTGGCTCTATTATTTATGGGGTCTGAATATTCAAGGTATTAACAGAAAGGTGCGCAAGATAATAACTTTTTTGCAACTTTTAATATTATTCACCGTTCTACGCGGTTCTATTTAAAAAGTTGCAGTAACCCTCTCACAAGATGAGTTCAAGGACAATTACAATCGGTTTGACTGTGTGTATTTTTGTAATGAAGTATTTTCTATCCGGACTCCTATGGACATGATGCATGGCAATGGATCTAACCGCATGTTTTGCTCAATCGAAAAATTATATAATCCCGGTTTATTGAAGAAAGCATTTTCCTGAATTAATGACGAGTAGTCCCAAATATTTCCTACCCCATTGCCAAACCATTTGCCCTCATCATTTGCCAGCATTATTTCTATGCGTTTGAAGATTTTAGTCTCATCAGGAAATTGAGTAGTGACCAATAGCCAGATATTTCTATAAGGATAACCTTCTGAATGCCGCACATTCACATAAAAATTATACAAAACGCTGGTATCCCGAATATTAATAGTATAGGATGGGATAAATTTTGAATCCCAGAAATATTTTTTTATCGGGATATTTCTTTCGTAAATCCTGTTTTTATCACATGAAGGAAAAAAAATTAAAATACCGGCAAGTAATAAAATGCAACATTTTGAGCAGTAGCGGACTGTGATGTCTGTAAGATTATTTTCCTTTGAAAAAACCACCATTTAATTGCCTATAAAAAGATTAAATCACAATTGTTTTCTCTGATTATCACGAAAACGCTGAGGAGGACGGCGCTGCTTGTGTTTCTTCTTTTTCTTTGACTTACTCTCAAGTAAATCAAGCGATACCTGACCTACAACTTCTGAATACTCATTTTCGTCCTTCTCTTTTTTTTGTGTGAGCTGCACTGAACCCAGGTCAGCGGGTTTCTGTCCGCTCTTGTTCATCAACGCAATTTCCTTAACACGTTCGGGTGTGAGCGGATGAAAAACAGAGCTATTCTTATAGGAAAACCACAATAAACTTTTAAAAACATCTGTCTTTTGAAGGTATGCAATCCCGGTTTGGGTTTCGATCCGGTCTGTATCAACCGGAAAATCTTTTAGTGCATCCAGATAACTGTCCAGCTCATAATTCAGGCAGCATTTCAGCCGGCCGCACTGGCCTGAAAGCTTAGCCTGATTAATTGAAAGCTGCTGATAGCGGGCTGCTGCGGTTCCAACATTTTTAAAATCAGTAAGCCAGGTGCTGCAGCACAGCTCTCTTCCGCAGCTTCCGATGCCGCCAATTCTTCCCGCCTCCTGGCGCGCACCAATTTGATGCATTTCAATTTTAACATGAAACTCCTGTGCATACATCCGTATCAGCTCCCTGAAATCAATACGCTCATCGGCAGTGTAATAAAAAGTCGCCTTTCTTCCGTCACTCTGGTATTCTACGTCGCCGATCTTCATTTCTAACCCTGCCTGCCTTGCAATAGCACGGGCACGAACCATGGTCTCATTTTCTTTTAACCGGATCTCATCCCATTTTTTTATATCCCATTCCGAAGCTATGCGGATCACAGCCTTGATATCATCAGAATTTTCAGGAACCCGTTTTCGCTTCATCTGCAGCTTCACAGATTCACCAGTCATCGTTACTACACCTATATTATAACCGCCTGTGCCACTTTCTACCACAATCACATCGTGCGAATCAATCAGCAGCTTGTTCATGTTGCGGTAAAAATCTTTTCGCGCACCGTTCTTGAAGCTTACTTCTACAAACCTGGGAACATCAAGGGTATCAGCGACGGGAATATCTGAAAGCCAGTCAAAAACATTCAGCCGGTTACACCCTCCGTTACTACATGAGCCGTTGCTCTTACAACCGTAAGGCTTGTTATTGGGTCCGACTGAGCAGCCGTTGCATGACATGGGAAGAGAAATGTGATGTGTAAAATGAGAAAAGAGAACCGTGAAACACTTTGAATGTATATTTCACTGAGCCGGTAAAACTAATTTTTTATTGGTGATAATTTTTTGAAGATTTAACGAAAGGTTCATAAACAGAACTTTAGAATGGGCATTTCGCTCGATGTAATAATGTGCCTGTTCAAACCATTCCTGAATACGGTGCCAATCCTCCATATCCAATTGCTTAGAGAGCCATGCAGCCATTCTTTTTTCTTCATCCAGAAGGATTGAATGTTGATCACCCGCTTGCTGAAGCATTACACATTCCCGGAAAAATTCCAGTGAGAAGCGAAAAAAGCTTTTCTGTTTTTCTCTCCCAAGCCGCGCCGCTTCATCTACCCATTTTGTAATTTCAGCCGAAGCCGTAGCCGGATTGGTTGTAATAAAAACATGCATCCATTTTTTTAAAAACTCAAACTCGTTATCTTCAGTGCTGTTTATAAGCCGAAGAACATCCCTGTAATTCCCCTCACTCTGCCGCACGATTTTTTTCGCCGCTTCGCGGGATAAATCATGCTTATTTATCAGTGAGTCCATTACATCATCATCAGTTAAACGCGGAATGCTCACGATCTGGCAGCGTGAAAGAATGGTACTGAGTAATTCATCTCTGTTTTCTGCCACCAGGAGTATTAAGGTATTCTCTGGCGGCTCTTCCAGAAGCTTGAGCAGTACGTTTCCGATCTTACCACCCTGCGAAAAAAATTCAGGCCGCCAGATAATCATCACTTTGTATTTACTCTCATAGGTTTTCATGCTCAGGTCATGAATGATCACCCGGCATTCTTCGGCAGAAATATTACCCTGCTTATTCTCAGCATCAATGAAATCCAGCCAGTCGCTGAGGTTCAGGTAGGGGTTTGAAAGCAGTGCTTCCCGCCATTGCTTAATAAAATCACTGCTGAGGGCAGGATGGTCTGACCCGGATTTGAGCTTGAAGGCAGGAAAAGAGAAATGAATATCAGGATGAATCATTTTCTGGGACTTGATGCAGGAGAGGCACATGCCACAGGAATCTGTTTCACTATTTGTCCGGGCATTCACCTGTTTGTTTTCGCAGTTGATATACTGAGCATAGGCAAGGGCAAGGGCAAGAGAGCCATTTCCTTCAGGGCCTAAAAACAACTGTGAATGGCTCACGCGGTTTTGCTGCACGCTAAGCAGTAGTTTTTCCTTGATTACCTTCTGACCAATGATTTCGCTAAAAAACATTTGGATTATTGGCTACTTGAGTCATTTACTGCAATGCTACGATTGAATAACCAGTTGCTTTTGAGTAAAAGATTTTTAACTTCTTAATGAAGCAACATAGCAAATTTTTGAAGGATGGAAGGTCGAATTAAAATATGAAAGTTGTGAAACTGAGATTCCCCTCAACATTCTATATTCGCCTCCCCGAAATTTTACAGCCTATTGCAAGAAGCTTTACAATAAATGTTCGATCCCGCTTCAAGTAAAATGATGCCCGATCACGTTATTCAGTAACTGACTTTTTAAGACCGGTAATGCGGGTTGCGGAGAATCCGTGCGCCGCGCAACAGGAATTGAGAGTCGCTACTTTCGCGCCATGGCAGTAAAAATCAGTAAAGAGGATGCCCTGAATTATCACAGCAAGGGCCGACCGGGGAAAATTGAGGTGGTGCCTACCAAGGAAACCAAAACGCAGCGTGACCTTGCGCTGGCCTATTCACCTGGTGTGGCTGAACCGTGCCTGGAAATTGCACAGAATACCGAGAAAGTTTACAGCTACACCTCAAAAGGCAATCTGGTGGGAGTGATCACCAATGGAACGGCTGTTCTCGGCCTTGGTGATATTGGTCCTGAAGCTGCCAAGCCGGTGATGGAAGGCAAAGGTATTCTCTTTAAAATTTTTGCTGATATTGATGTGTTCGACATCGAGCTTAATGCAAAAACGATCGGGGACTTTGTGAGTGCGGTAAAGGCACTCGAACCGACTTTCGGTGGAATCAATCTCGAAGATATTAAAGCGCCTGATTGCTTTGAAATAGAAAAGCAGCTCAAGAAGGCACTCAATATTCCTGTAATGCATGACGACCAGCATGGCACCGCCATTATTTCCGGAGCTGCACTATTGAATGCTTTGGAGTTACAGGAGAAAAAAATTGATGAGGTCACGGTGGTTGTTTCCGGAGCAGGCGCGAGCGCGCTTTCCTGTGCACACCTGTATGTACAGCTTGGTGTGAAGCCGGCAAACATTGTAATGATTGATCGCAATGGAGTAATCAGAACTGACCGGAAAGATATTGACCAGTACAAAAAACCCTTTGCAACGAAGCGTGATTTAAAAACTCTTGCTGATGCCATGAAGGGTGCCGATGTATTTCTTGGATTGTCTAAGGGCGATGTGGTTTCAAAAAGCATGGTAAAAGTGATGGCACCCAACCCCATCATTTTTGCACTTGCCAATCCTGATCCTGAAATCCCCTATGATGATGCCCGTGATGCGCGACCCGATGCGATCATTGCAACAGGCAGAAGTGATTATCCAAACCAGGTAAATAATGCGCTTGGTTTTCCTTTTATCTTCAGGGGCGCCCTTGATGTAAGGGCAAAGGAAATTAATGAGGCAATGAAGCTTGCTGCGGTTCGCGCTCTAGCGGGTCTTGCAAAAAAGCCCGTTCCCGATATCGTTAATCTCGCCTATGGAGAAAAGAACATGACTTATGGTAATGAATACATCATCCCAAAGCTCATTGATCCTCGCTTGCTTACTACAGTGGCTCCTGCCGTGGCAAAAGCTGCCATGGATTCAGGTGTTGCCCGTTCAAATATTGCAGACTGGGATGCGTATGTAAACGATCTTTCAAAAAGGCTCGGAAGGGATGAAGCAATTGTGCGTGTACTCATGAATAAAGCCCGCCGCGATCCCAAACGCGTTGTTTTTGCGGAAGCCGATAATTTTAAAATCCTGAAGGCAGCTCAGGTGGTTAAGGAAGAAGGTTTGGCCAAGCCGATTCTGCTTGGATCTGAATCAAAGATCAAAGCGATCATTAAAGAAAATAACCTTGATCTGGCTGATGTTCCGATCATCAACCCGAATTCTGAAAAGATGGAACATGTGAGAACTCAGTATGGCTTATGGCTGTACGAGAAGCGCAGGCGCAAGGGCCTGACCTTCTACGAATCCAAGAAGCTGATGCGTGAAAGAAATTATTTCGGTTCTATGATGGTGCTCAGCGGTGAGGCCGATGCCCTGATCTCAGGACTCACAAGAAATTATGCCCAAACCATCCGTCCGGCACTTCAAATCATTGGAACGGAAGAAGGAGCAAAAAAAGTAGCAGGCATGTACATTCTGCTTACGAAAAAAGGTCCGCTTTTCTTTGCGGATTGCACCGTGAACGTTAATCCAACCGCAGAAGAATTGGTAGAGATTACAACGCTTACTGCGCGAACTGTTCAGAATCTGAACATTCAGCCCCGGATTGCGATGCTATCCTATTCCAATTTTGGTTCTACAAGGGGCATTGAACCCGATACAGTTGCTACCGCTGTAAGATTATTGAAAGAAAAGTTTCCCGGCATGATCGTGGACGGTGAAATGCAGGCGAACTTTG
The DNA here is from genome assembly GCA_039920305.1 of Chitinophagales bacterium. Classification (GTDB taxonomy): domain Bacteria; phylum Bacteroidota; class Bacteroidia; order Chitinophagales; family UBA10324; genus DASRAJ01. Next base: position 5,885 of record JBDSEA010000211.1, on the reverse strand, counting down.
CCTTCGATACTGAACTACTAACCGATAACTATCCATTCTGTGAGTTGATTGATGGTGGCGCGAATACGCTTATTTTCCCAAACTTGTCTGCTGGTAATATTGCGTACAAGCTCATGCAGTCACTCGATGCGGCAGAGGCCATCGGTCCGGTATTGCTTGGGCTGAAAAAACCGGTTCACATTTTACAACTCGGCAGCTCGGTGAGGGAGATTATTAATATGGTTACGATTGCAGTGGTGGATGCACAGACTAAGGTGTGAGACGTGAGTGGTGAGAAGTGAGAAGTGAATGAATTGATGTAGCCTGAATAGAAAAGGGAAAATGGAAAAAAATTAGAATAACATTTTAAAAGCAAAAATGTACTAACGACTCAATACCTACCGCTAAAAATGCTATCCTATCTTCAGGGAAACATCACAGAAAAATCACCCGCACACGTAATTGTGGAATGCGGGGGGCTTGGATATTTTGTGCAGATTTCTCTGAATACCTTTTCAAAAATCCATCACCAAACTTCCTGTAAGCTCCATACGTATCTGCACATTGGCGGGGGGTTACAGGGAGCAATCACTCTGCAGTTGTTTGGTTTTTATGAAGAGCAGGAAAGGGAGATTTTTTTACAGTTACTGGGAATCAGCGGTGTAGGGGCATCTACAGTCCGCATGATTTTATCATCCATGAATGCCGAGGAGATTCAAAGGGCGATATTGACGGAGAATGTAAGGCTGCTCGAAAGCATCAAGGGCATTGGGCCCAAAACTGCAAAGCGAATCATACTCGAGCTTAAGGATAAAATAGGAAAGGGAGTTACAGGCAGTCCTGTTTCCCTGTCACCCGGAGGCAGTGTGCGGAATGAAGCATTAAGTGCATTGGTCATGCTTGGTTTTACCCGCATACAGGCAGAAAATGCAGTTCAGCGCGTTGAATCATCAAAAAATAACTGGACTGCAGAGGAACTGATCAAGCAGGCATTAAGGGCGATATGAAGAAAATAGTTGCTGGCAGACTGACCGAATTAAGCAGTAGCTTTATTAATGAATGATGTATGCAGAGACAATTTTAAAAATATAATCGGAAGGGAAAAAATTAACAATTTGCCGGCAGAATTTCTAAGGAAGATACGAATATGCATCGAAGGCAATAACAGATTTTAAGCTGCGTTACTTGCAATTCTCCATATGAATTTTCTCCGCTGAATCAAAAAATATCGGGATTGAATCTTAAAGTAAATATCACCACGCTCACCATTGTGGCATTTGCCTCGCTCACTATTCTCTCCGGAATGGCTATGAACGGACGATTGAGGGCATTGCCACATGCTGCAAATCTGCCTTACTCAGATGAGGATAAAAATAAGATCGGAGAGATTAAATCTTTTGGTAAGCTTTCACAGGAAGCGATACAGGCAATGGTGAACTCCCTGCCGGAAGACACCCCTCCGCCAGATGAGAATCAGATCAACCTGCATTACCCGATCTATGATCGCGTAACTGATTTTTTAACCACACCCAATGAAAACAGCTTTGATCTGAATGATCCTGCTAATATCAATCAAAGCATTGAATATGATCCTGCCACACATGATTATATGCTGAATGAGAATATCGGGAATCAGTTCTATAGTGATCCTACCTATATGTCATTCGATGAATTTCTGAACTACGAATACAAGACCGATGAGCAGAAATACTGGCAGCAGCGGAGCAGTGCAGGGGAGGTGCTTTCCCAAAAAAGCATCATTCCGGATGTAAACGTAAATAACCGGCTTTTTGACAGAATCTTCGGAGGAACAAAGGTTGATATTCGCCCGCAGGGAAATATTGATCTGACCTTCGGCGGAAATTATCAGAACATCCTCAATCCCACCCTAACCAAAAGACAGCGCAAGCAGGGTGGATTCAACTTCGATATGAACATTCAGATGAATGTGCTTGCCAAAATCGGCGACAAGCTGAAGATGAATGTAAACTACAATACCCAGTCGAACTTCAATTTTGAAAACCAGGTGAAGCTGGAATATACCGGCTACCAGGATGATGTGATAAAGAAGATAGAAGCAGGAAATATTTCATTGCCGCTTAAGGGATCACTCATCAGCGGCAGCCAGAGCCTGTTCGGTTTAAAAACACAGTTACAGTTTGGAAGGCTAACCGTTACAAGCGTGATTTCACAGCAACAATCACAAACCCAAAGCGTAACGGTGCAGGGCGGGGCGCAGCAGCAGACATTCCGAATTACTAGTGATCAGTATGATGAGAACCGTAATTATTACCTCGCTCAATATTTCCTGAACAATTATAACCAGGCACTCTCCACCATTCCAATCATCAATTCCCAGGTGAATATTACCAAGATGGAGGTATGGGTAACCAACAAAACCGGGGCAACTACCAACGTGCGGGATATTGTTGCCTTCCAGGACCTTGGAGAATCGGTGCCATATTCGCCGCTGATCGCAGGAACAACCAACACATTGCCCTATGGCTATGCCCTGCTCACTCCCGGTGTAGATCTGAACTCGAACAACCTTTATACAATCCTTACCAATGGCACAGTGATCAATGGAGTTAACCTGAATAACACCCGCTTCCTTGATCAGGCCTTACAGACGCTTACTACCGCAGGCTTTGTTCCTGTTCAGGATTTTGAAAAAACCTACGCCAGGAAATTAGCTACGAATGAATATACTTTTGATTCCCGGCTGGGCTATGTGCTTCTTAATTCACAGCTTCAGCCCGATGATGTGCTGGGTGTGGCGTTCCAGTACACCGTGAACGGTCAATTATATCAAGTAGGTGAATTTGCCGAGGACGTTCCGCCGAGTGCCGATACGGCAAAAGTGCTCTATTTAAAGATGCTGAAGAGCACTTCTACCAGACCAAAGCTTCCTATCTGGAACCTGGAAATGAAGAACGTCTATTCACTCGGGGCTTATCAAATAAATCCTGAAGATTTTTTTCTGGATATCTATTATCTCGATCCGGGCGGCGGCGAAAAGCGGTACATACCTGCTGACAACCTCAATGGCACACCACTCATCAGCGTGCTTGGCCTGGACCGGCTGAACAACAACCAGGATCCGCAACCCGATGGCGTGTTTGATTTTCTTTCAGGCATTACCATCATTCCATCGAATGGCAAGGTGATCTTTCCTGTGGTACAGCCATTCGGAAAAGACCTCGCCGCTAAATTTTCAACCCCTGCCGTAGGGCAGCAGTACGTGTACCAGCAATTGTACGATTCAACCAAAACCATTGCCGAGCAGTTTCCGCAGTACAACCGCTACATATTGCAGGGCACTTATAAATCAAGCGTGAGCAGTGAAATTTCCCTGGGTGCATTCAATGTGCCGCAAGGCTCAGTAACGGTTACAGCAGGTGGTCAAAAGCTAACTGAGAATGTGGACTATACTGTTGACTACAACTTAGGAAGGGTTAAGATCCTGAACCAGGGGTTGCTTAACTCCGGAGTGCCCATCAATGTGGCATTTGAAAATAGTGCACTGTTCAGCTTCCAGACGAAAACACTTTTTGGCGCCAGGCTGGATTATTACATCAATGATCATTTTGCGATCGGGGGAACATTGCTCAAACTGTGGGAGCGTCCTTATACCACCAAGCTCAATGTGGGATATGATCCGATCAACAATGCCATTTTTGGTCTGGATGGAAGCTACACCTCTGAGGCGCCCTTCATTACGAGACTCGTGAATGCCTTGCCGCTTTTTGATACCAAAGAAAAATCTTCAATCACTGTTTCCGCCGAGGCTGCAAGACTGCAGCCCGGGCATTCCAAGGCGATCGGAAAGGATGGCGTGATCTACATTGATGATTTTGAGGGGACACAAACCTCCTACGATCTCCGGTTTCCGTTCATCAGCTGGAAGCTTGCAAGCACGCCGCAGGGGGGCTTGTTTCCTGAAGCTTCCAGCGTTAACAGCTGGGATTATGGTTTTAACCGCGCCAAACTGTCATGGTACAACATTGATCCCTTTTTCTGGAGTGATGTAACCGCTCCGGATGGAATAAAAAACAATGCGCTGGAGCAGGATAATTTCTATTCAAGGCAGGTTTTGCAAACCGAAATTTTCCCCGCAATTGATAATACCAACAGTCCGTTTGACCAGCGCGAAAACACTTTTGACATGCGCTTTGAGCCGCGCAGGAGAGGTCCTTACAATTTTGACACAACCGCAGTGATCGTACTTAATGATGGTACGATAGGATTTGATACCTCCTCCTCGTCAAACATAAGTAAACGCTGGGGCGGAATCCAGCGGAGCATTGATCAAACCGATTTTGAGCAGGCAAATATTGAATACATACAGCTTTGGGTGCTCGATCCTTTTTTATATGATTCCATAAGCACCGGTGGTGACTTGTACATTAATCTCGGAAATATCTCAGAGGATGTGCTGAAGGATTCGAAGTTCTTTTATGAGAATGGCATTTCCCCTGTCGGTGATACCACCATCGAGAATAAAAGTATCTGGGGCTTTTCGCCTAAAATACCACCGATCACCAATGCCTTTGACAACGATCCTAATGCACGCCAGTGGCAGGATGCCGGTTATGACGGGTTGCGCGACTCCGTGTTTGCCACCAATGCAGGTGATGAGCGGCACTTCTTCAATTCCTACCTTGCATCCCTCATAAAAATTTATGGAGCAGGATCCCCCATTTACAATGCAGCCTTTAAAGATCCCTCCAATGATAACTACCGGTACTTTGATGATGAGTTTTACAACACTGCACAGACCGGTATCCTCGACCGGTACCGGGTTTACAATAATTCTGAAAATAATTCACCCATCTCCACGACCACGCAGATAATTTCCTCCGCCGCCACCAATCAGCCGGAATCAGAGGATCTCAATAATGACAACACCATTACTGAAAACGAAGAGTACTTCGAATATAAAGTACATATAAGCCCTTCAAACCTTTTGGTGGGAAACACCTTTATTACGGATGAAATAACCCATGAGGTTGCGAACGCAATTAATGGAAACACAACGGGAACCGAGAGATGGATACAGATTAAAATCCCTATTGACCAGTATGAGAAAAAAGTCGGAAGCATCCAGGATTTTAAATCTATCCGGTTTGTAAGAATGTACATGGCAGGATTTGATACAACCGTGATCATGAGGTTCGCACGGCTGGAACTGGTGCGCAACCAGTGGAGGAAATATCTTTTCTCACTCGAATCGCCCGGAGAATCACTTCCCACCGATAATTTCGGAAACACCTATTTCAATGTGACCTCGGTAAGCCTTGAAGAAAACGCGAGCCGGACGCCTGTGAATTATGTTTTGCCTCCCGGTATTCAGCGGGAACAAATTATCGGTCAGATAGGAACACAGTTTCAAAATGAGCAATCTCTTTCAGTCCAGGTCTGTAACCTGCAGAATGGTGATGCCCGTGCGGTATATAAAAATATTAATCTTGATTTAAGGCAATACGAGCACCTTAAATTGTTTGTTCATGCTGAAGGAGTGGAAGGCCAGCCTCTGCTGAACACCGGTGATCTTACTTCATTCATCCGGCTCGGCACTGATTTCACCAATAATTTTTACGAGTATGAAGTGCCGCTCACTGTAACACTTGCCGGAGCAACGAATGCATATGATATATGGCCCCTTACCAATAACTTTGATATTGTTCTGAATGATCTGGTGGCAGCCAAGCAGGCAAGGAATGCTGCTGGCTTTGCTGTAAATAAGCCATTCACCATTACAAGTTTTAACGGATCGAAAATCACGATTGTAGGCAATCCCGATCTCGGTGTAGTGGTTACTGCCATGCTTGGCGTACGCAACCCCCCGAACGGAGTACCCGATGATGACGGGGAATCAAAATGCGCGGAAATATGGTTCGATGAAT